>CAZMLP010000001.1:0-8064 GCA_964566745.1 uncultured Verrucomicrobiota bacterium
TATAGCTCAAATGGATAGAGCTCGAGTTTCCTAAACTTGAGATCCAGGTTCAATTCCTGGTGGGGTCACCAAGTTCAATTTCTCCGCCGTCAGGTTGGAGAAGGCCGGCTGCGAGCGCCTCTTAATTTTGGCATTCCATCACGTCACGTAACTCGTAGGCTGGTCGCCGCGCATGCCGGACGTAATAAAAAAGACTTTCCTTCAAGCGGTTCGACTAGAACGGGACAAAGTCTCGAATTTCAATTCATACCCTTTCTGCATCCCGGCAGTCCGGCACCTCCATCGATTGGAATTTCATCATGCTGTCACATTCTTCATCGGAGAAAATGGCTCCGGAAAGTCCACTCTGCTCGAGGCCATCGCGAAGAAATTCGGGTTCAATGCAGAAGGCGGTAGCAAGAACTTCAACTTTGCCACGCAGGACACGCACTCGGACCTGCATGATTTTATTCGGCTCGAGCGTGGCCCACTGCATCCCGGCGATGGTTTCTTTCTTCGCGCCGAGAGCTTTTATAATGTGGCGACGGAGATCGACCGGCTGGCAGTCGAGTATGCATACGGCGGGCGCTCACTGCACGGGCAATCTCATGGCGAGGCATTCCTCTCCCTCCTCCAGCACCGGTTTCAGGGTGATGGAGTTTACTTGTTGGATGAGCCAGAGGCAGCGCTTTCGCCACAGCGGCAATTGAGCGTTCTCACGTTGATTCACCGCTTGATCCATCACCAATCCCAATTGGTCATTGCCACTCACTCGCCCATCCTGCTGGCCTACCCAAACGCCCGGATCTACCTCTTCGCTGACGACGGCATATCGGAAGTAAAATACACCGATACTGAACATTACCAAATCACAAGGGATTTCCTGAACCGCCACGAGCGCATGTTGGAATTGTTAATTTCGGCCGAGGCCGAGGATCTTGAATCTAAACGACGGAAGAGTTGAAGGCCGGTCATGCGGAGCCGCATGCCGTGCTTAAAAAATCTTTTGCCGCCCAAGGGGGCTTTGAACGAAGTACGAATCAACTCCAGACGCCTGGCGCGAAAGAGTTTGGAGTTCGGCCTTTAGCGGGATCAGTCCCACGAATGCACCCAGCCGGCTGAAGCCGGAACTCCAAACAGGGATATGCACCTGACCGCGGCGGCAAGGGCATTGATATTTTCCCGATGCTTCCGTACGCTCGCCGCCACAACCAAGCTAATGAGAATCTCAACCGTCGTTGTGCTCGGCGCGGGCAGCGCGGGCTTCATGGCCGCGCTCACGTTGAAGAGCAAATTGCCCCAGCTTTCCGTCCGCGTCGTCCGCAGTCCGCACATCGGCATCATCGGCGTGGGCGAGGCCACCACGGTGGTTTTCGTGAAGCACTTCTTCGAGTATCTCAAGATGCGGCCGCGCGAATTCTATTTGGAGGCAAAACCGACTTGGAAAATGGGCATCCGCTTCCTTTGGGGACCGCGGAAGGATTTCGTTTACACGTTTTCGTACGAGTACGCGAAGCGGCATCCGCAACTGGCGCGCAACAACGGCTTCTATTATTCCGACGAGACGCCTTGGCTGGGGCAGGCCTCCGCCTTCATGCTGCACGACAAGGTGTTTCCGCGCGGCGCCAACGGAAATCCCCAGTTCCACAACAACTACGCCTTTCACCTTGAGAATGTCTCGTTCGTGGGCTGGCTCGAAAGGCGAAGCCGCGAAATTGGAGTCGAGGTCACTGACGCGACGGTCACCCCGGAACTGGGCGGGGAAGGCATCGCCGCGCTCATCACGGAATCCGGAGAGCGGATCACCGGCGACCTTTACATCGACGCGTCCGGGTTTCGATCCGAGTTGCTGGGCAAGGCTCTCAAGGAACCGTTCAACAGCTATGCCGACACCCTTTTTTCGGACCGTGCCGTGATTGGCGGATGGGATCGCGCGCCTGGCGAGCCGATTCTACCCTACACCGTCGCCGAGACCATGGACGCCGGCTGGTGCTGGCGGATCGATCACGAGCATGTGATTCACCGAGGGTATGTCTATGGCTCCGCTTTTATTAGCGACGACGCGGCGCGCGAGGAATTCCTGCGCAAAAATCCAAAGGTGAATCCGGCCCAAACCAGCATCGTGAAATTCCGCTCCGGGCGTTACGCGCGCAGTTGGGTTGGCAACGTGGTGGCGATCGGCAACTCGGCGGGATTCGTCGAGCCGCTGGAATCGACCGGACTCCAGGTGTTGAGCGTCGAGGCGACGACTCTGACCGATTCGTTGATCGACAGCCGGTGCGAGCCCACCCCGTCCTTGATCAAGTTGTACAACCGTTACAACGGTGACCAATGGGACGACATTCGCAACTTCCTGGCCGTGCATTACAAATTCAACACCCGCTACGACACCCCGTTCTGGCAGGCGGTGCGCGCCGATGTCGCGCTGCACGGCGCCGCGGACATTGTGGAATTTTACCAGGACAACGGGCCCAGCCTGCTGGCGGAGGCGGCCTTGGTACATCCGTCGAATTCCTTCCGGATCGATGGCTTCCTCGCGCTGCTGGTGGGACAGCGTGTCCCCTACAAGAAGACGTATGAGCCGACGACGGCTGAAACCGCTTTTTGGCGGCAATTTCGGCAACAATGTGCCGCCGAAGCTCAAAAAGGCATGACCTCGGAAGAAGTCATTCGAATCATCCGGTCGCCGGGAACAGCCTGGGGCTGAAGAGGGATTGACGTTTTATGGAGAGCCACCCCCTGCCTGTTCGCTGTTTAAGGGCGGCATGGATTTTCGTTTGTTGTTTCTTGGCAACTGGCCGGGCGGAAGAAACCGTGCTTCAGGCTGGGGATGTGATCGAGTATCAGTTCGCAGACCTTCCTTTTTTTGCGCACGGGAGCGGCGGCGAGCAACTGTTGGGAAGCTCGGTACTGCTGACGCTTGTCGATGATCTCTCCGATTCAGGCGACGCTCTGGAGGTTCAGTTTCTCGAGGGCGGCTTGACGGGCAAGCCAGTGGTTAACCGCCTGCGTCAGGGAGGTTCATCACCATCGAGCCGCGTGTCTTTTGCGGGTAATGACGCTTGGAAAAGCCTCAACGGCGCGTTTCGCCTGACCGTCATCAGGGGCTCAATCAAAGTCCAAAGCGCGGAAGTGCCGCATGTTCGCCAGAGCGGTATCACGGAAGCGGACTATTTTGGGCAATTGTTTTCGGTAGGCGCGTTGCTCCGTCCCAACCTAAGCATTTCCCAAAACGGCTCGTCCGTCGTGGTGAAATGGAGCGCCCGGTTTGCGAATTTTGTCACGGAGGCGAAACCGGCGCTGGATTCAAACGCGCCTTGGGAAAAAGTGACGAGCGTGGCCTCGTCCAACCAAGATGAACTGGTCGTCACGGAACTGTTGACCGCCGACGGAAAGTTTTATCGTCTCCGCGCGCCATAAAATTTGTCTCAGCATGATGAGACTATTATGAACCGTCATGCTCGCGTCCCACGGATCAACGGGTACCATCTAACGTGGTTACCCCTGCCCCAGCTTGCGCGCCTTGTCCGCCGCCACGCGCACGGCATTCATTAACGCCCCGCGCACCCCGCCCTTCTCCAATTCATGGACTCCCTCAATGGTCGTGCCGCCGGGGCTGGTGACCATGTCCTTGAGCGCGCCCGGATGCAGCCCGGTCTCCAGCACCATCTTGGCGGCGCCGAGCATCGTCTGCGCGGCGAGGCGGGTCGCGACATCGCGCGGCAGGCCCGCCGCCACGCCACCGTCGCTTAGTGCCTCAATCATTATGTAAGCGTAGGCGGGGCCGCTGCCGCTGAGGCCGGTCACCGCGTCGAGCAACGCCTCTTTCACCTGGAACGCCACGCCCACCGCCGAGAACAGCTTCGACGCGAGCTGTGCGTCCTCGGGCGAGGCACTCTTGCCCAGCGCGAAGCCAGTGGCGGACGCGCCCACGAGCGCCGGGGTGTTCGGCATCACTCGAATGACCCGCGCGCCAGCCGGAACCGCCGCTTCCAGTTTGGCAATGGGCACGCCCGCGGCGATGGAAATAATCAAGTGCCGGGCAGTGAGCGTCGCGCCCAAACCGCTCAACACCGAGACCACCTGGTCCGGTTTCACGGCGAGAAACAGCACCTCGCCAAAGGCGGCCACGGCGGCGTTGTCGGCGGTGGTCATCACCCCGGTGTCCCGCTCGAATGCCGCGCGCGCGGCCTCAATCGGGTCGCTCGCGGTCATTTGCCCGGCATCAACCAGGCGCGCTTGCACGAAACCTTTGGCCAACGCGGAGGCCATTTTACCCGCGCCCAAAAAGCCAATCTTCAGAGTGGAAGACATGCCGCGAGTGTTGAAGTTCGCCGCCCGCCCGTCGAGCCGGAAAACGGACATTGACCGGCTTCCCCAACAAAATTTGGGCCATCGAATTCTTCGGCGGCCCCTTCCAAAAAAACCGTCCATCAGCGTGGATGCCGCGGACACATAACTGGACATCGCGACGGAGTTGTGGTAACTTTTATTTCATTGAAGAGGAACCAAATCCAGGCCCCCCAACCGCCAACCTTCGAGGGAGTCGCCAGTGGCATTCGTCACTCGTATGCGAGGGCGGCTTGTTCAATGGCTCCTCATGGCCGTTCAAAATACCGCTCAGAAATTTTCATTAACGTTTGCGGCCGGGCATTTTGCATCGCTATCACCATCCCTCACAATCTCGAGGGATAAAGGCAAATTAAGCCAGATTAAGGCGTCCGGGAGAGTCACGAGGCACAAGTGAAAATGCCCAAAGAACAACCAAAACTCGACGAAGTTGCTGATGTGCCCAACCACTATAAAAAGTGGCGAATACGGGCGATTCAAGCCATTTCAAGGCGCTAGCGCCCGGCCTTTCATCCCTTCCACGCGATCACAAATAACCGGCGAAACGGAAAGATCACCTTGCCGTCAACCCGCGGTGGATAGGCGCCGTTGATGCTCGCAAGGTATTGAGCGAGGAAAGCGGGCTGATCCTCCGGTTTGGCCAAGGCGTCGAGATACGGGCGCAACCCGGTTCCTTTGTACCATTCCACAATGGCCGACGGAGCGGGAAGAATATGCTGATACTCCGTGACCCACAGGTCGACGCGCGTCGCGTGCGAGGACAACACGTCATAATAAAACGGCGGCTCATGGACGAGCCACGTCTGCGGCTCGCGCGCAAAACGCCCGCGCCACGCGGCCGAGGATGCGATATCGCGCATGAGCCGTTGCGCGGGGCAATCGAGGTTCGCGGGCATCTGCGCCGCGAGCGCGCCGCCGACGGCCACTTGCGCCAGCAAACGTGGAAACTGCGAGGCGTGATCCTTCACCCAATGCAGCGCGGCGTTCGCGAAGACCAAATCAAACGGCTCGGCGGCGCCCCAGTTTTCAATGTCCCCCACTTTACATTGGCGCCGCGGATAATCGCGCCGCGCGGCCTCGATCATCGCCGGCGAGCTGTCCATGCCGGTGATTTCGGCGGCCGGCCACTGCCGCGCCAGCACGTCCGTGCTATTGCCGGGGCCGCAACCGAGATCAATGATCCGGCGCGGGTTCAAGCCGCGCAGGCGTTGCGCGAGGTCAATGCACGGTTGCGTCCGCTCATCGCCAAACTTGAGATATTGCTCCGCGTTCCATGTCGGCATGGGTGGGAGGATTCCAAAACAGGCCGTTTCCGCCAAGGGGCTTCAGGCGCGAGAAAATCAGATCCGGCAAAGGACGCGCCAGGAATGCGCCCCTTTCCAAAGTGGGGGGGATGTTATATATTGTTGTAACCGGAAATGAGCCGACCCGGTCACGATTCACAGCCTGACCAGTCAACAGTTCGCTAAAAAGAGACTCCAAACCACTCTCCATGAAAACGACCATCGCCGCTGTTTTTCTCCTCCTCGCCGTCTTGTCCCGTCCCGCCATTGCCGCGCCCCAAGTCTTTGACTTTAAAGACCCTAAAGGCGTGAACAACGCCATGTTCAAGCTCGACGCGCCGCTCGAGGCGGTGAGTGGAAGTGGCAATGGCATCTCCGGCACGGTGACGTTCGACCCGGACAATCCCGGCGCGACCAAGGGCAAAATCACCCTGGCCGCCGCCTCCCTCAAAGTGGCCAATCCCATGCAGCAGGAGCATCTTCACGGCAAGATGTGGCTGGACGTTCAGAAGTTTCCCGAGATCACCTTTGAGTTAAAGGAACTCAAGAACGGCAAAACCGGCGAGGAGGTGACCATCGGGGACGCCGACGGCATTTTCACTCTCAAGGGTGTTTCCAAGGAAATCATCGTGCCAGTGAAGCTCACGCTGCTGAAAGGCAAGTTGGGACAACGCGTTCCCAACTTGAAGGGTGACCTGCTGGTGATCCGCGCCAACTTCGTCATCAAGCGGAGCGATTTCAATATCAACCCGGGCCAGATGGAGGACAAAGTCTCGGATGTGATCGAGCTGACCCTCAGCATCGCGGGAGCCGCGCCCCAGCAGTAGTCAACTAACGTGCGCCAATCGCCGCTTGAATTCCGCGCACGCGCGAAAAATGTCCGGCGCGTTCAGGATAGCGGACACCACGCAGATCCGCCGCGCCCCTGCGGCCAGCACATCCTCCAGCGTCTCCAAATTCACGCCGCCAATGGCGAACCACGGTATCCTTATATTCGCCGCCGCCCAGCGGACGTATTCCAGCGTCACGGGCTTGGCAGCCGGTTTGGTGACCGTGGCGTACACCGGCCCGATGGCCACATACGCTGGCCCCGCCGCGACCGCCCGTTGCGCCTGGCCCGGGGCGTGAGTGCTAAGACCGAAGAGCAACGGTTTGCCTGGCACATCAAGCTGGGTCACGTGAGTATGACCCGCGTCAAAAAAATCCTCCTGCCCGAGGTGGCAAACGGGCGCGCCGATCGCGCGGGCAATTTCGGGATGATCATTGATCACCAAGGCCACTCCGGCTGCCTCGGTAACCGTCAAAATCGCCTCCGCCATCCGTTGCACCTCGCTGGCCGAGGATTGTTTGGCGCGAAGCTGGACAATGTCCGAGCCGCCGTCGCACAACTGCCGCGCCACCTCGCGCGCGTCGCGCCCATGCAGGTACGCCGTGTCCACAAAGGTATAAAGATGGCATTGTTTCAGCGGTTTCATTGAGATCATTTACGCGGCACGCCTTGTTTGGGAGCGGTCGAGGTCTTCCACAGCCCGGTTAGCGGCGAAGGAAATGGATGTTTCGCCCCAAGCCGTTCGTCAAATTGAACAGATAGCTCCGGCTCGCCTCGGGCAAACCGGCTCCGGCATTGAAGAATTGCTCCCGCAAGGAATCCGCGAGCCGTTCCAATCCCACCTGCGTTTCAGTGAGTAGCCCGTCTTCCAGCGTGATAATGCGATCCGCGATGTCGGGAATCCGGTTTTCGCGCGTAACGAGCAGGACGGCGCACCCCAGCCGTTTGGCGAGATGAGGAAGCAAATCCACAATGGCCCGCCCGGTATGTTTGTCGAGCGAGGCGGTCGGCTCGTCCGCGAGAAGCATGGCCTTTGATACCCAATTGCCGGATCGTGCGCAACGCCGTGAAAACGAGGCGGCGCGAGGGATATTTGGCAATTTCTTTCGAGTGACTTATGGTCAGCCCAGCGAGACGCATATGCCAAAAACAATCGTCAACGGACCGCCCACGCCCGAGGAATTTCAGCGCCAGTTGCAGGAGATGATGCGCCAGCATTTCTCCCAAGCGCCAGGAAACGCTCACGCCCGGCCTCAGACGGAGCGGGATGACCCGGCGGAAGAGCAGGAATTAAGCGCGGCGGATTTCGAGTTCGCCCACAAACCGCGCGAGGTAAAGCGGCACTTGGACCGCTTCGTCATCAGGCAGGACGAGGCGAAAAAGGTCTTGAGTGTGGCGTTGTGCGACCACTACCACAGCGTCCGCCTGGCCCTTGCCGGCAAAGACCAGCCCAATTACACCAAGCAGAACATCATCCTGCTCGGGCCGACCGGCGTGGGCAAAACGTATCTGATTCGCAGCATGGCCGAGTTGATTCGTGTGCCGTTCGTAAAGGCGGACGCGACGAAGTTTTCCGAGACCGGATACGTGGGAGGCGACGTCGAGGACTTGGTGCGGGATCTG
>CAZMLP010000002.1:0-4693 GCA_964566745.1 uncultured Verrucomicrobiota bacterium
GGTTCCATGGTCGCGGCCACTGCCGGCCCGCCAATCACCGCCGCCCGCTTTGCCCGAACCGGCTAGTCATTCATCCCGCGCGCTAAGAAAACACCCCTTCTTTGACGGGCTGTTAGGGGGGGCGAGCGCATTCTGCTGCGCACCCACAATTCCTCGACCCGCTGGTGGGAAAAGGGGTTTCAAAAGCGGTTTGTCCACATCTCGGCGGGAGCGGCGCGGCACATGGTCGAGCGCGGCATCCAAACCATTGGCATCGATTATCTTTCCGTGGGCGGTTACGAGCGGGATGGTGTTGAGACCCATCAAATCCTGCTGGGCGCGAAGGTGTGGATCCTTGAAGGTTTGAACCTTACCAAGATTAAACCAGGCAGGTACGACCTGATCTGCCTGCCGGTCAAGGTAAGGGAAAGTGATGGTGCGCCCGCCCGGGCAGTTTTGCGACGGCGAGGCCGGTGACACACGGTGGAACAGCCTCATTTTGAAAGGCTTGCGCAGTATCAGTTTTTTCATTGTCAGTCGGCGAGCGAGTGTTACATTTCGTCAACAACTTCGGTGTATTTGCAGGCGCTTATGTTAAACGAAGCCAAAGCCTCATCTGGTGGAAGTGATCTGTTGGTCAATTCCTCTTTATACCGCGAGTTTCAGGCCGAGCGGGAGGAAATCCTCAAACATAAATGGATTGAATCCGAAAAGGCTGGCCATGACATTGGCTTTGAGCGTGCCTTGACCGACTGGATTGTTCACCATCGCGCCAAATGGCGGAAAGCCCGTCAAACGGCGTTGTCTGCCAGCAATTGATTTTTCACTCGCAACCCTGATCCATCTGGTGAAAGGCTTTTCCGGGCCGACCACGTTCCTCGTGAACTGGCCGGCCCTTTTTTTATGTCCCAAGACAGGCTCATCATGGACGCTGGCACAATCCAGCGCGCCTTGGCCCGCATGGCAGCGGAGGTGGCGGAGCGGAATGCCATCGCCAGCGAGGTTGTGCTCATTGGAATTCAACGGGGCGGCGCGCAAATGGCCCATCGCCTCGCTGCCGAGCTGGGGCGCGTTTGGAGGATTACCGTTCCGATTGGCACGCTGGATGTGACGATGCACCGGGATGATTTGGATCAGCGCAGCGCCCCGGCCATTTACCCGACCGTGATCCCGTTCGACATCACAGGCAAAACAGTTGTGCTGGTGGATGATGTTCTCTTCAGCGGGCGGACCACCCGGGCCGCGCTTGACGCGTTACATGATTTTGGCCGGCCGCGCCGGGTGCAACTGGCGGTGCTGGTGGACCGGGGACAACGCGAGTTGCCGGTCAACGCGGATTTTGCCGGTCGCGTCGCGTCGGTTCCTTCCGGCCAGCGGGTGGTTGTGAAAATGGAGGACGATCCCGGCCTCGACGCCGTTTACATTCAACAACCATGAGCTGGCAACGCCGACACCTTCTCGACATCCAGTCGCTCAGCGCGGACGAGTTGAACACCGTGCTGCGGACTGCCCGCGCCTTCAAAGCGGTGGGCGAGCGGTCGATCAAAACTGTGCCGGCGTTGCGCGGCAAGACTGTGGTGAACCTCTTTGTCGAGCCGTCCACCCGCACCCGTATCAGTTTCGAGCTGGCGGCGCAGCGGTTGACCGCGGACGTCATCAACTTCACTGCCGAGGCCTCCTCGCTGAAGAAAGGGGAAACGCTCAAGGACACCGCGCGGAACCTTGAGGCGCTGAACGCGGACGTGATCATTATCCGGCACGGCGCCTCCGGCGCGCCGCATTTTCTTGCGCGTTTTCTCAAGGCGAGCGTGGTGAATGCCGGGGACGGCGCTCACGAGCACCCCACACAAGCGTTGCTGGACACCTTTACCGTTCTCGAAAAAAAGGGGCGGGTGGAGGGGCTGAACGTCACGATTTTGGGCGACATTCTCTACAGCCGCGTGGCGCGCTCGAACATCTGGGCGCTGCGGAAACTTGGCGCGAACGTGACCCTCTGCGGGCCCCCGACGCTGGTGCCGCGGGTGTTCGAGCGGCTCGGTTGCGCGGTCACACATAAAGTGGACGAGGCAATTGCCAACGCGGATGTCATCAATTTGCTTCGCATCCAGCACGAGCGCCAGCGCAAGACGATGTTCCCGAGCATCAAGGAGTACACCACACTTTTCGGCCTGACCAAAGAACGACTCGCGAAAACCAAACCCGACGTGTTGATCATGCATCCCGGCCCGATCAATCGCGGCGTGGAGATCGACAGCGACATCGCGGACGGCGAGCATTCCGTGATCTTGGAGCAAGTCACGAACGGCCTCGCGGTCCGCATGGCCGTGCTGCTGCTGGTGAGCGGCGGCAATCCGCAGCAAGTCGGGGCGTGAGTTTCCTCAAGCAAACCGCCTGAATAAATCGTGCATTGGCCACTCCTTCACTTGGCCGCCGGCGCGGACATCACTGGCTTTTTCGCGCGGGGGTAAATTCGTGTGAGAGATTTTTCCAATACTCGCTGTATGTGTTCGTCGTCACCAGGTCGATGGTGATGAGGAGCACGCGGACCTTGGACTTGGTGACTGTCTCCGCCACGCGCCAGGCGCCATTCGTGGTGATCTGGTAGCGCGTGGTAATAGCCATCGCCTTCAAACTCTTTTCGGGCAGAGGATCAATGGTCATGTTCTCAATCTCGACTGGCGTGCCGGTCTCCTTCGCAAGCCAGGCGGTGCCGCGGGCGGTGGGGCCGTTGGTGTTTCGCACCACGAAGGAATATCCGGCACACGGCTTCCCCTCAATGTTCCGTGCGTTCTCCGGGGCCAGCGGGGTTATGAAAACACGATCTTGTATCTCGGGATCGAACGGGTTCCCCGGGGGGGACGCGCCGGATTGTTTGGTTTCCGTTTTGTTTTTCTCGGCTTGCCGGGCCTTGGCCTCTTTCTTCTTTTCCCGCTCGGTCACATCCTTGCCGTCCTCAATCGCCTTGACTGTCTCCCGGTTAATCCGTCCTTCGTTACCAGGACTTGAGCGGCTCCAAGATTCATAAGTGCCTTCGGTCTTGCCCTTGTGGCCAACCGCGACGGTCATAACCGTCAGCCCTGCCACCCAGTTCTCGTTTGATTGCGCAACGGCCACGGCCTTCTGCCAAAGCGGGTCCGCAGGTTTATCCGCCGCCTTGATCTGATTTACCCACACGATGGCCAAAATGCTGCCGAGTGAAAACCCGATCAGATATCGAAACTCACGCATAACGCTTGAACAAGTCGTGCAATGGCCACTCCCTCACCTGGCCGGCGGCGCGATGCAGCGCGCCATCGATGGCGCTGTCGGGCAGTTTGGAGTCCTCCGAGCGCTGGTTGAACAACATTGCCCAAGCCAACCCGTCCCAGCGGCGCACCATCCAGGTTGCGGTGCCCGGCAGACTCCCGTTGTGCCAGTAGTTCGCCTTGCCGGTGTTCGCGACCGGCCGCACCAGCCAGCCGCAACCATAATAATGATCGTTCAGTTCGCCGCCTGGTTTTCGCGAAACCGGGGCAGGGGGTGGCGCGTACATGAGGGTGGCAGTGTCTGGCTTCAGAACCTTGTGACGAGGATCGTCCAGCGCCACTACGAACCGCGTCAAGTCCACCGCCGAGGCGATCCACGCGCCATGCGCGTCCATGGCCTCTAGGTTGAAGCCGCCGTACGGCCACGGCACCTTGCCCGGCACGGAGTCGAACACACTGTCGCCGGTGTCGTTGTCGGGCGTGTAATAACGTGTTTCACCCGGAACTTGTCCTGCGGGCAATGACGCGCCGATTCGCATCCGGTTGATACCCATTGGCGCCAGAACCCGTTGCCGCAGGTGTTTTTCGTAAGGGGTTTTGGTGACCGCCTCGATCACCCGGCCCAAGACGCAATAACCAAAATTCGAGTAGGCGTAACGCGTGCCGGGATCGAAATCGAGCGGCTGCCCGAGCATATAACGGATCACCGCGCGCGGATCCGCCGGACTGGGCATCCCGGCGGCCCTGGCGATTTCCCGGGCGCGAAACATCGGGTCGAAACTTTTGTCGCGGTCCCAGCCGCCGGTGTGCTGGAGCAACTGGCGGACGGTGATGGTTTTCAATCGGGGATCGACCTTGCCATTCTGACCCGGCAGCGGGTCAAGGCGCACAATATCAAACGCGCGATCATCCAAATGGAGTTTGCCCCGCTCCACCAATTGCATTACCGCGACGGCGGTGAGGGGCTTCGAGACACTGGCGATGCGGAACAATGTTTCTGGTGTGGCGGGAAGTTGTTTCTCGCGGTCCGCCCAGCCATAGCCGCGCGCGTAAACCAGTCGCCGGTCCTTCACCACCGCGAGCGACGCGCCCGGCACGTTTCTTGCATGCATGAAAGCCTCGACCTCGTGGTCAAAGGGCGCGGCGACGGGATTATCCCTGGTGGAGTCAACGGCGGATTGACCGCTTGTGCGAGTGTCGAGAGTAGCAATCAGGCTGAGGCTGCAACCGTGAAGAAATCGCCGACGAGAGAGATACATACGCTTTGTTGGACGTGCATTTGGCCACAAGCGATTCATTTTGGCACGCGCTTACTGCGCGAATTTTGCGAACGTTCCTCTGCCGGGAAAACGACAGGGCGAACGCATCTAAATTTCGGTGGGCTGGACACCGAGCAAGCGCAGAAGGCAGGCGTGGTCCCAACCGGCGTTGAGTTGTTTGGCGCGGATGCCGCGCTTCTTGGTGGTCTC
>CAZMLP010000003.1:0-1547 GCA_964566745.1 uncultured Verrucomicrobiota bacterium
GTCGGCCACCCGGAGTTAATCGACGCGCTGCAGAAAATTCGGGATAGTTACAATGTCAACGGCCTCGGCCAGGTGGCGGCGCTCGCGACGCTCGACGACCTTGGCTACTACCGGAAAAACTTCCAGCGCGTGATCGCGACGCGCGACTCCCTTAGCCGCGAATTGACCAAGCTTGGATTTCGCGTTTATCCGAGCCAAACCAACTTCATTTTGGCCCGGCCTCCCTTGGCCCCTGCCGAACGATGGCAGGAGGAATTGCGTGAACGGAAAATCATTGTCCGTTGGTTCAATCAATCCGCCGTGAAGGATTTCCTGCGCATTACCATTGGCAGCGAGCCGGAGACCCAGGCTCTTTTGGCGGCAATCCGGGCGGTCTGCGGTCGCCTTGGTTGACTTACCGGGCGCCCTCGTCGATCCATCGCCCCACCAGAGTTATCTCGGCGCCGGACAACGGCACCCGCTTGTGGACAGGCGGCATCTGCTCGTCCGCAGGATCATCCTCGGATGGGATCGAAATTCTTTGGTAAATCAGGCTTAAATCAGACCGGCCAGGAACGACAACCTGCTCGCCATTTCGCGTCCCGCGCATAACGCCCTCCAGCGAGTCCAGCCGCAATCCCTTCTTTTGCTTCTCCACGCCGTGGCAGCCGGTGCAATGCTCGCGAAAGATTCGGACAATATCGTGGTCAAAAGTCACTTCGCCCGGCCCCGGCGCCGGTCCGGCGGGCAACATGGCTTGTTTGAGGCTGGCAGGGGCGACGGCAGCCGTTGGGCCGTCGCGAAGCTGGGTTGCCTCATGGCTCACGCCTGTGGCTCGGGTGGAAGGGCCCGGGGCCACGGGGGTTGAGGGGTCGCCCGCGTCCTTCGGAAATTCGGCTCCGTCGGCAATCCATCGGATCACCTCCCCGATCTCCTCCGTGGTGAGCGGGGATTTTCCCTCCGGAGGCATGACGTCGGCATCGTGGGGCGGCAGCGTGATCAGACGCACAAGGTTGCTGTGAAAAGGGTCGCCCGGCCTGATGGCCGCCTCGCCGCTCTTGCCTCCGCGCAATGCCAGTTCCGCGACATCGACACGATATCCGCCCTTCTGTTTTTCCGGCCCGTGGCACTCCCGGCACTTCCGGGCAAGCAAGGATTGCGCTTTTTGGACCGTTTCGGAACCGCCTTGCACGGCGTCACGCGTGGCCTCGCCCGCCGGGGGACGCTGGACGACCAAGTCCCGGACGAATTCCGGAGCGTTTCGGGACAGATAACCGGTCCCGTGCGTCAAGTTTCCCCCTTGGTGTCCGGCGTAAACCAGCAACAGCACCGCCGTCATCAAAGTCCCGCGATACGCGGTTGCCACCACGGGCGCCTGCCCGTCGTCCCGGGTCCGCCTCTGCAAGACCACCGCCAAGCTTGCCAGCACCGTCACCGCGCTGCCCGACCACCGGTGCAAAGCCAGGGTGCGCGGGTCGTATTCGCCAGCCTCCGCGCGCATCCAGCCCAAGGCGGCAGTCACCAGCGCCGAGGCCGCCGCCAACGCCAGCACCCCGGCCACCACTTTC
>CAZMLP010000004.1:0-3383 GCA_964566745.1 uncultured Verrucomicrobiota bacterium
AAGAAGTCACGCACGACGGCGACGGGGCCGCCCGCATTTGGTTTCCGTTCGAGCCCGGGGGGGCAAGTATTAGCGGATACTACGCCAACTGGAAAGGCACCCTCCACGGGCCGGGGACGGTGTCTTTCTGGATTTTGGCGACAAACTCGGTATACGTGGGGGTCACCATCGACGACTTGGGATCGTTTTATGGCATCCCCACTTACCAATGGCAAAGGCAATTCGTCCGGATTCCGCCCGGCACGCATGACCTCTCTTTGCAGTTCAGCTTGGGTTCGTATACTACTACGGGCACACATCTGTTCTTGGACGAACTGCAATACGTCCCGGACTCGGTGCAGCGGCTCGGCCTCCCGGTGCAGGCGCGCATCATCGCGCCAGTCAGTCCTTTTTTTGCGACCTTGCGCTTTCCGGAAGTGGCCGGCCACACCTATGTCGTGATCGCCTCGTTCGACTTGTCAGGCTGGCGTGTCAAGGACGAGCAAACCGCCGCTGCCACCGGGGAAACCGAAATCACGGTCTTGACGGATTTTTTCCCAACGCAATTCTATCAGGTTCTCGATTACCCGTGAGCGCCCTTGCTCACCGCCCTGACAGCCCGTTAAAAAACAATGGCCATCGCCGTTTCGCCCAAAACCGCGCGCCGGCGAGGCGTGACGAGAGAGCATGTCCGCAGTGGACCTGTGACCGAGGAACAACGAAGTCGCCGCGCGGTTTTCGGCGAGACCCTGCGGGCTGAGGGTCTTTTGCCTTGGGCTTTGTCGCTCCTCCTCGACAGATCGCTGCGGATATGCCTCGTCGTCGCTCCGGGCCCAAAGCCAAAATCTCTCTCAGCGGCGGTATCCAGAGTTTCTTAACGGGCTGCTAACCGCTCGAACGGTATGTCCTGGATGCGATACGATCTCCAATCGTTGTAATCGAAGTGCCACCATTCGGCGGGATAGACCGTGAAGCCCTCCGCCTCCATCGCCGAGCGCAACAAATCCCGCATGGCCCGCTGTTCGGCTGTTCCGCCGGTGTAGGCTGGATAGGCGCGCTCGGAGAACTCGTCGTAGGTGCTCGGCATGACAATCTCCTGGCCGGTCGCAAGGCTGTAAAGGCTGAGGTCCACCGCGCAGCCGCGATTATGCCGCGAGCCTTTCCTCGGGTTCGCCACGAATTCGATGTCGCGCTCGTGTTGTGTCGCGGACTCCCAAAAAAGTTTGGTCACGGACCATGGGCGGTAGCCGTCAAAGATGAGCAAGCCATAACCCTTTGCCCGCAAAGTCTTGCCGGCCCGCACCAGCGCGTCGGCGGCGGGACGTTGCAAAAACGCGCGCGCCTGCGTGTAAACGGGCCGGTGGAGAAAATTGTTCGTGGTCGCGTAACGAATATCCAGCCGGATGTCTGGCGCCAGACCGGCAAGCTCGACCAGATCCGACTCCCGAAACTGGCCCGTCTCGCGCGGCGGGCCGTGCTGGCATCCCGCCAAGGTGACCGCGACCGCGAGCAGCAGACCGGACAGAAGAGTGGGGAGAGTTCGGCGAGTCATCATGATGAACCATGGGTTGGCAGGCTGCTAAGCCCTTCTTCGCGCCCCCAATGTGCCGGGATTGGGGAACGCGGTCAACGTTTGGCCCAGGCAAACAGCCCGCGCCATGATCCGGTGAGCGGGTAAAAAAGCACCGACCGGATCATGACCGAGCGCACGTCGGCCCGGCTTATTTTCACACGTTGCGCGGCGTCCAGCACATTGCTCGTGCGCAGTTTCGCCAGGGTTTTCACACCAATCAGGATTGGCCACGCGCACGCCAGTCGCGCGCGCGTCTGGCCGCGCGGCAGTTGGTTGGTGTATCTCCAGCCCGCCTCGAGGCGCGCCTCGGCCAGCGCGAGGTATTGGTCGTACAAACCTTGAAGTCGCCGCATATTGGCGGGGTCCAGCAAATCTCGCGGCGTCAGGCCGGTCCCCGCCAGCTGGTCGGCCGGCAGATAGCAGCGGCCCTTGCGCAAGTCGGCGGGCAGGTCGCGCAGAATGTTCACCAGTTGCAATCCCTGGCCGAACTGAATTCCATCTCGAATCAATCCAGCCTCGTCGAGCGCGGCCTGTGGAAACAAATGAGCGCGGCAAATTCTGGTCCAAAACTCGCCCACGCAGCCCGCCACGCGATACGTGTAATCATCCAACTCGGCATGCGAGGCAAGGGCGGCGGGCATGATTTCGCTCCCGGCGGAAGCGCGCTCCAGTTCGAACCGGCGGAGGTCAAGTTCTTGTCCGCTCGTGATTGTGTCCAGCACGGCGCGCACGAGCTTTTGATCGGCCGCGTCCAAGGTCCCCAGCACGGTTAATGCCTCTTCGATTCGCGCGAGCAGCAGTTGCTCGGCGGCGGAGGCGCTTTGCGGGGTGGCAGGATCAAGAAAAGGCCGAAAATCAAGGGGTGCGGACGATGAGCCGAGAATGCGCGCGCGCAATTGTCCAAGCGCCCGCAGCCGCCCGGCCACCGGGACGATCTCCGTGTCCGCAATCGTGTCGGTGGCGCGGGCCAGGAGGTAGGCCAGGCCGATTTGCGGACGAACTGCCGCCGGCAGGACACGCAACGTCAGGTAAAAGCTCCGTGACACATCGCGCAACAACGATGTGAGCAACTCGCCACCAGATTCACTGCCGGCCACGGGCCGACTATGATGGAAACGCGCCCCGTGAATCCAGCCCGGAGGAAACCCTTTGATTTCGTGAAGGCGAATCACTCCGCGACACGCGGCGTCATGTTGGTCCCCTCGGCTTTTCCTGGATGCGCGCCGGGGAAAAATTGCTGGTTGGAATGGAGAGGTTTAGCGCCTCGGCGATTGCCGGAATGTCGAGTGCGAACGCCATGTTGGAGGACTCGCGCAATCGCTTGTCACCTCTCGGAACCGCATGTATGGTCACCGGATGTCGAGCAGGTCGATCATCCTCGGGTTGCTGGCGGTGGGTCTCTGCCTCCCGTCCCGGTCCGATGTCATCACGCTGAGGGAAAACGCCTCGGTCACCGGCGCCATTCTCGCGGAAAAGTCTGATCAAGTGGTCGTCGATCTCGGCTACACGGTCCTCTCCATTCCGCGCGCTCAAATCGTCAAGATCACCCGCGGCTCCAATTCCTCCGCGCGGGAAAAGTCTTCCTCCACCAAATCCGCCTCGGCGGTGGAGAGCCGGGACAACCTGTTTGCGACGGCAATCACGCCGCCGCCCGAGAAGTCAGTCCGGGACCTGGTCAACCAGCTCGGCGAGTCCGTGGTGCAGGTGCGAACACCCGGCGGCCTGGGATCAGGGTTTTTTGTCACGGACGACGGCTATCTCATCACCAACTTTCACGTCATCGAGGGGGAGACGCAGATTTCGCTCGAAGTTTACCATAAGCAAGGCGGCC
>CAZMLP010000005.1:0-3107 GCA_964566745.1 uncultured Verrucomicrobiota bacterium
GCTCTCGATCAGTTCGCGCATGATTTCTATGGGCGTGGCGGTTCGATGTGTCACTCGCATCTTCTGCTCGCCCTTGATGGTTTCAAAATGCCATGCGAGCGCCGGGCAGCTTTCTTCGGTGGCGTTTCGATTTTTCACGAACCGGCTTGCAAACTTCGCCCCTGTGCCTGTGTCGCCACCTCCCCGCACGTCGGTCAGACTGAGAATCCAATTGGCCGCATCCTCGCGACGAGACGTGCCGCGCATGTTGCCGTTACGTCCGGCGTGGGCAATGAAGATGACAGCAATGCGTTTCCTCCGCAGTTTCAACAGCCACGGCAGCACCTTTTCCCAAGCGTCCGCCTCGTTCTCTTTGATCCCGGAGAAAAGGCACGAAAGGTTGTCGAGCACTAGAATTTCTATCCCGTCCGCAATGCATTTTTCCAGCAAGGCTTCTTGAACTTCCGGCAAGGTCAGATTCAGCACCTCTCCCGTGGCGTGATACAACACATCGTGTTGCAGATAATTCATCAGTTGGCTTGGGGATTGGCGCAACGCCTCATCCCGTTCTCGCAGGGCGTCGAACGCCATTTCCCCGTCAACATACAACACCCGGCGCGGCTTGTGAGCCTTCCAATCCGCCACCTTTCCGCCCCCGGCGCATTCGATCCCGATTTTGAGCGCGAGCCACGTTTTGCCCAAGCCTCGCGGGCCGAAGATGAATCCCAAATCACCCTGTTTGAACCATTCGCCAAGAATCGGCTCGCGAGCAGGGATTTTCAACTCGGCCAGACGCTCCGACGAGCAAACCCCTTTGTCGAAATGCGCCCGCCACTCCGCCGTTTGGTTTTTCAAATATAACTCCACCGCCGGATTGCTCAGCAAATGCGGCCCGGTCATTTCCCACCCCCCGCCGGGCCGCGCCGCCGCGTGCCATACTTCTGCTTTAACCAAGCATCGACTTCCGCCAGATCAAACCGTACTCGGCGCGCCCCAAGCTTCAAGTGCGGCATCCCGGCGGCAAGCAGGTTGTCTATCGTGCGGCGGCACAATCCAAGCCTCGCGGCCACCGCGCTCTTGTCGGCGTAGCGGGGCGCGGGCTTGTGATCGGCCAAGGTGGGTATTTGTTGATTCCCAGCGGAGTCCGTGCTTCCGGCGGCGCTGGCCTCATTGCATTTCGATTGGTTGTGCATACGTTATTACCGCCGGTCATTTCGCGTATGCGGCTCATTTTGACAACAAAAGGAGCCTCGAATTATTTTCGCAGAAACCCGCGAGAAGGCCCGTCTTTATTGGCTAGGATCGCCAACAAACTTTCGAGCGGAAAAGTCCTTTGGCGTAAATTGGATGGCCAAATTAAAGAATGGAGGCACACGCTCAAGGTCGCGGGCTTTGGGGCACAGTTTCGTTAGGCCGAGCCGCTTGCATCTTAGCCTCACGGATTCTGCGTCTGAACGGCTGACCCGCAATGCAGCTTTTTGCCGGTCGTTCAGTGGCGGTGATTGGCCCGCTAGCTCAGTGCCCCCCTCACTGCCCGACAGCTCGCGGAATACAGCGTCCCATTCTTCGGCGGTCGCTTCCGGCGCAGGCCGTCCGAGCGCGTCAACGTCAAAGTGCAACCGGACGGCGCGAACCACATCTTTATACGTCCAGCGGTAATTCTGCGCGATAGGCCAGACTAGAATCAGCCACAGGTCTTGGTCGGCACGCTCGCTCAAACGGACTTTTTTTGGTGGTCCAACGCGCTTACCTATCGCGCTCTTGGCGGTATCGCTGCGCGGTCGTGGAGCATGCTTCGGTACTTTCACGGCTGCTTCCAATGCGGCGTGGTAGTCGCGCCGCGCGTTGGCGAACTGGAAGAACCATTTGGCGAGATGTTTGCACGCCATTTGCGAGCGGGGACGCGGCGTAAAGAAAGCGGGCGGGAATACGCAAAGCCTCTTTATCCTGCCCGCATGCCTTGAATTAAATCTATGGCGCCAGTAATCGAGCGTGCATCGCAAGCCCCAAGCAGCTACATCGCAGGTTGCCCGATACCGCTCGACTTGATAACGGGTTAGCGCTTCACTTTTCCTCTTGGGTATCTCGTCGTCGTCAAGTGTGCCGAGCCATTGTTTCTCGTTGGCCGGTTCATAGGTTCGGGCTGCACCCGCCGGAAGGAAAGGGCGAGGATGGCTTCGAGAGGACTCGACAGGAGGAGTGAGGGAGTTGGCATGCGGCGCGAACTGGCTCACGATTGCATGCCACAAAGTTAGCCAACCATCCTTGCCCCTAACTCTCTTGCCGTCCGAATCAGTCCACCCACCGTCCTTGTCAGGGATAATGAGATCGGGAAGTAACCCCTCTTTCTTGCTGCCAGCAAGTTGCTTTAACAGCCAAAAAGGGTTCGATTCCGGCGGCGGATTCATTTTGGCCCCCATTCGCCTTACCGTTGCACGGGGCGCTTCATCACCACGTCATCAGCGGTCATGCCTGCGACCTCGTAGCCCTCTTTGGCCACGGCGTTCATGGCAAGGCTCATGTAAAACGAACGGTCATCCGCGCGGTCGGGGCGCGGCGTCCGGCTCAGGATAGGACCGAGAATTTCCACCGTGCCGTTTGGCCGGATAAGGTGCGTGTTGTCGCGACCGCCCCAGCGGATAGTGGCGTACTCGAAAGTCTGAAAGCTCCTGTTGTCGGCAGCCCTTGAAGTGAAGCGCGGCGCGGCAATCAAGAGCACAAGGCCGACGGAGCAGAAAAGGACGATCTTTCTCATGGGAATGGAAGTGAGGGGATTGAGGGGTTCAGCGCAGGAAAACCAAACTTGCTTGAAAAGTGCCATCCGCGACTTGGCCTTGGCCGGAAATCGAAATCTTGTCATTGGCCGCCACTCCGTCGCCGCTGATTGACGTGGCTCCGATGCCCATCTTGCCTTCGACTCGGCCTTTGTCCAACGAGCCGCTAAAGTTTACTTCTGGCCCGGAGGTGGAAACAACGGTGAGCACTTTGTCCGTTACTGACACTTGGGCGACTCCATAGAAAAAATCCGAGTGACTTGACGTAAGGCGACTCCTGCTGAACCGGCATCGAAATAGCCACTTCCCGGTAATTTCTCCGCCTTTGGAATCGTGAATCTCCGTCAGGGTGTT
>CAZMLP010000006.1:0-2250 GCA_964566745.1 uncultured Verrucomicrobiota bacterium
ATGTCCGTCGCGCTTTTTTTCATCCGCACGCCGGTCAAAAACGTCCCGTTCGCGCGGGCATGGTCCCCGCCGCCGTCCTTGCCCGCGGTCGCGTTCAAATGATCGAGGCCGCCGAGCACTTGCACATGGCCCTTCACCGGCGCGAGCGGCGCAAGTGTGCGGCTTAACTCGTAATTGGCCCCCTCCTCCTTCGGCCACCAAGCTCCCGGAATGGCGCCGTTCGGAAAATAGACAAACGCCGCGCGCAGGGGCGCGCCCGTGGCGGTCACCGCTAGCGGGCTGGCGGTCGCGGCGGCGAGGCTAAACGGGTTCAGCGACTCGAAGGCCGGCAGCGCGATGCAGGCGCCCAAGCCACGCAGGAAATGGCGGCGGCTGAGGCTGAAGTGGCGCTCGGCGGCCAAGACTTCACGGGAGGCGGAATTGGTCTTCATGGTTCGGTCAATGCAAAGCAGCCCGACGTTGCGGCGCCTTGGACGGCTCGGCCTCGCCCAAGACATTGTTCATTCGACGTTTCTGGAACGGCGCGGATTCAATAATCCCGGAGAGCAGCGCGGAGAAATGGCCGTCCGCCTGGTCCAGACTGTCCACAATCCGGTCCACCGTCTCCACATCATAATATTCCAAGCCCCGGCCCAAAGCATAGGTCAGCAGCTTCTCGGTCAACGTGCGGTAAAAGTCCATTTTGTGCCGGTTGGCCAGGATGTGCTTCAACTCGGTGACATTCACAAACCCCTCGCCCGTAACCAGTTTGCCCCTCACGTCCACTGGCGCGCCGCCCTCCTTCTCCCGCCACATTCCCATGGCGTTGAAATTCTCAAACGCCAGCCCGAGCGGGTCCATCCGGTCATGGCACGAGGCGCAAAGGGGTTTGGCGCGATGGATTTCGAGGGTCTCGCGTAAAGTGGGGGTATGGCCCCTTGCTCCCTTGGCGGAATCCTCCAGCGGCGGGATGTCCGGCGGCGGTGGCAAGGGCGGGGTGCCAAGAATGTTGTCCAAGATGAACAGGCCGCGTTTCACCGGCGAGGTGCGAGTCGGGTTTGAGGTCACCGCCAGCACTGACCCTTGCGTCAGAATGCCACCGCGCGGATTGCCTGCTGGCAACGTCACCCGTCTCAAGTCGTTGCCGGACACTGTCACGTCCGTGAGACCGTAATGCTTGGCCAGCTTCTCATTCAGGAACGTGTAATCGCTGTCAATCAACTCGGTGACGGGGCGGTCCTGTTTCACGACATACTCGAAATACATCTCCGTCTCGCGCCGCATCGCCTGGCGCAGGTCAAAGGTCAAATCCACCGCCGGGCCGCGGTTGCCGCGAAAAAACGTTTCGCGCAGTTTTGCGAACTCGGCCTTTTCCTCCTCCGTCCGCTTGTCCGGATCCTTGTCGCGCAACTCGCGAAAACGCGCCCGCTTCTTTTCCGAGTCGGGGTCCGGCGTCGCCTCGCGGGCCAACACGGACCGCGCGTCAATCTGCACTCCCTCGATGTCCCGCGCCTCCAGCCATTGCCCGACGAAATTCCTGGCAAACGCCTCGGCGTGCCAGTCGTTGAGCATCCGCTTCACCTGTGCGGGAAGTTGCTTCCGCAACTGGCCTGCCGCCGCGAGCTTGAACAATTCCTCGTCCGGCATGGACGACCAAAGGAAATAAGAGAGCCGTGATGCCAGGGAATACTCGTCCACCCGGGGATGCGTCTTGGAGCCAGCCGCCGGCTCGGCTCCCTCCTCGCGGAACAGGAATCGCGGCGAGGCCAGCACGGCCACCATTCCTTGCGCCACACCCGCCTCGAAGGTCTTGCCCGGCGCGGTGTAAACCGTCTCCGCCAGCGCGCCCAAACGCTCCACTGTGGCGTCATCCACCGGCCGGCGGAACGCCTTGCGCGCAAAATCTCCGAGCAATTTGCGGGCAGCCGCGCGCCGTGCCGCCGGAGTTGCCGGATCATCCTTCGCGAAGAAGCGCTCGTAGTTCTTGGGTCGTGTCCAGTGGGACGGTTCCATTGGTCCCTTTATGGTCACAGAAAGGAGCCGCACTTCCAGCCCGTTGGCTTTTTCCAGCTTCGTTAGCGGCTCGACCTTGAACGCCAGGCCATGCCTGCCCGCGTCCCACTTGTCCTCCAAGGTGAAGTGCAGTTCCTTCCGGTCCTGCCAGCCATATTCTTTGCGGAGCAATTCCTTGCCGTCCGACTTGAAAACGACCGCGCAGCGGTTTGAATCAAACTTGAACTCGCCGCTGTTGCCGCGCAATTCCAAGTTTAA
>CAZMLP010000007.1:0-9015 GCA_964566745.1 uncultured Verrucomicrobiota bacterium
CAACGATTGGGCTATGCCGAGGCCGAGCCGTCCTTGGATGTGGATGGCCATGACGCCGCGCACAAAATTGGCATCCTCGCCTCGCTGGCGCACGGCTTCTGGGTCAACCCCAGGCAAATTTACACGGAGGGCATCCGGCCGGTGACCAAACTCGACATCCGCTACGCCAACCAGCTCGGTTACACGATCAAGCTGCTCGGCATGGTGAAGCGCGTGGAACCGCCCGCCGGAAAACGCGCTGGGCGCAAAGGAGCAAACGGTTGCGGCCCCGTGCAGGTCTCGGTCTATCCGGCGCTCGTGCCGAACACCCACGTGCTGGCCAGTGTGAACGATGTTTTCAACGCGGTCCTGGTGCGCGGAGACGTGGTGGGCGACACGCTTTACTACGGACGCGGGGCGGGGCAGGACGCCACCGCGAGCGCGGTGTTGAGCGATCTTGCCGACGCCGCTCTTGACCTCAAGCACGGCACCAAGAGCCGTATTCCGCCATTCGTGCCGCATGAGCGCGAGGGCGCGGTGCTTCCGATTGAGCAAGTCGTCTCACGCTATTACGTCCGCTTGAGCGTGGTGGACAAGCCGGGCACGCTGGCCAAAATCGCGGCCATTCTCGCGCGCGGCCGCATCGGGATTTCGTCGGTCATCCAGCCCGAGGGCCAGGAGGGCGACACCGTGTCGCTCGTGCTGATGATTCATGACGCGCCCAACGCCGCGATGGCCAGGGCGCTTGCCCAAATCCGGCGCTTGCCCGTGGTCAAGGGGCCGCCGACGATGATCCGTGTGGAGGATTTTGAATGAGCTCGCCTGTCAAAAAACCAACCCGCTGGACCGGGGTCATTGACCGTTACCGTTCCTATTTGCCGGTCACCAAGTCCACGCCTGTGGTCACGCTCAACGAGGGCAACACGCCGTTGATTGCCGTGCCGAATTTCGTCGAGGCGATTGGCGGAGAGTTCGAGTTGTGGCTGAAGTACGAGGGCGTCAACCCCACCTGCTCCTTCAAGGATCGCGGCATGACCATGGCCGTCTCGAAGGCCAAGGAACGCGGAGCGCAAATCGTCATTTGCGCGAGCACCGGCAACACCTCCGCCGCCGCCGCCGCCTACGCCGCTCGCGCCAAGCTCAAGTGCGTGGTGTTGCTGCCCGAGGGGAAAATCGCGCTGGGCAAGATGGCGCAGGCGCTGATGTATGGCGCGACGACCATTTCTGTGAAGGGCAATTTCGACGAGGCGTTGCGCATCGTCCGCGAGTTGGGCGAGACGGGCAAGGTCGAGGTGGTCAACAGCGTCAATCCCGTCCGCATCGAGGGGCAAAAGACCGCGGCCTTCGAGATTTGCGACCAATTGGGGCGCGCGCCGGACTTTCATTTTCTCCCGGTCGGCAACGCCGGAAACATCACTGCCTACTGGCGGGGATTTCAGGAATATTTCGCGGCGAAAAAGTCCGATCGCGTGCCGCGCATGTTCGGGTTTCAAGCCGCCGGGGCCGCGCCCATCGTGCTGGGCAAGATCGTCAAGAATCCTGACACGGTCGCCACGGCCATTCGCATCGGCAACCCCGCGAGCTGGCAGGGCGCGACCGCCGCGATGGAGGAGTCGAAGGGCTTGATCGGCAAGGTGACGGACACCGAGATTTTGCGCGCGTACAAACTTGTCGCGCGCACGGAAGGCGTGTTTGCGGAACCCGCCTCCTCGGCGCCGCTGGCCGGATTGATCAAGTGCGTGAAGGCGGGGTTGATTCCGAAAGGCTGCGTGATTACCGCGACGATGACAGGCCATGGTCTTAAAGACCCGGACACGGCCGTGAGCACGGCGGGTTTCAAGCCCACGGTGGTCAAGGCCGAGAAAGAGGCGGTAATGCGTGTGATCGGGTTGTAGGCAAAGTTTTTGAAAAGGCAAAAGGCGCGCGGATCTCCGCGCGCCTTTTCGTTTGGTCAAATCGGGGATTATTGCGCCCGCACCAGCTTCCAAACTCTGCCGGATGTTCCATTCACCTGGCTGTTGCCGTTGGTCAGGAAATAAATCTCCCCTTCGGCGTCCTGGCCCACCGAGACGATGAACGCTTTGATGTGGCCCTTCGCATCAACATCCGCCAGCGGGAGCGGCCCGACCGTCCACTTGCTCGTGCCGTTTTGCTCCGGCGGCGTGCCGACCAGCACAGTGCCCATCGGCAGCGCGAAATTACTGGACCAGTCGCCGAAGACATAGCGCCCGTTCAATTCTGGCAGTGCCTTGCCGCGATAAACAAAGCCGCCTGTGATCGAGATTCCAAGCGCCTCGGGATCATTGCGGAATCCATTCGCGTTCTTGTAGGCAAAAATGGGATCCGTCAGCGGCGTGCCGTCCGCCGCGACCTTCGGACAATCCGCCGGAGGATGATGATCGTCCTTGGGATCGAAACAGACGAAGCCCTCGCGGATGCGCCAGCCATAGTTGCGGCCCTTCTCGATGATATTCACTTCCTCGAACATCGTCTGGCCGACGTCCGCCTCGAACAACTGGTGTTCGCCACCTTTGTCGAAGGACATGCGCCAGGGGTTGCGGACGCCCCACGCGTAAATCTCCGGCCGGCCGCCACCTTTGGCGAACGGGTTGTCCCACGGGATGCTGTAAGCCTTGTCCTTGCCCGGCTTGTTGATGTCAATGCGGAGAATCTTCGCCAGCAGCGTGTCCTTGTTCTGGCCGTTCCCCTCGGGCGCGTGTCCCAATCCCACGTCATTGCCATCGCCACCGTCGCCCACGGACATATAAAGGTAGGCATCCGGGCCAAAGCCCAGGCAACCGCCGTTATGGTTGAAGGCGGGTTTGTCGATCTCAAGAATCACCTTTTCACTGGCGAGATCGGCCTGCAGCGGGTTGCTCTTGGAGACGTGGAACTCGGAGAGGCGCAGCGTGCTGTTCCAATTGGTCGGCACGCCGGCGCGCAACGGCGCGTTGTAAACGACATAGAACTTCCCGTTGCTATTGAAATTCGGGTGCAGCGCCAGGCTCAACAATCCCCGTTCGTCAAAATTAGGACCGACCTTGACCAGTTTCCCGCGCACATCGAGAAAAGGTGTTGGCTGGGTCGTGCCGTCCGGATTCACGACATAAATAACCCCCGGCTGGTCAGCGACGAGCAGGTGGTCCGGCTTGCTGCCGTGCGACACAAGCGCGAGCGGCGAGGTAAAGCCGCTGGCGAACGGTTTGAGCGCGTATTTGCCGGCCTCCGCGGCATGCGCGGAAAAAAGGCCGATGGCGGCGCATAGAAAGGCCGGGGCCAGCCATCGGGAGCGACACGAGGACTCGCGGAAAGGAGAGTTGGTATTCACGGGCGGCGACTGTAAAAGACCGCCCGAAAATTGCAAGGGGGTCCGTTCGTGGCCGGCTCATCAGCCGGACTTGTTCTCGGGAAATAGCGGCCATGTCCCAAAGCTGTCCTAATTTCCCCTTTATTCCCTGGCTGCGCGCCGCTACAAGGAGGGGTGTATGGACACTTCTGAGACTGAACCAGCTTATCAAATTTGGGGAGTGGACGGCGTTGTTTACGGCCCGGTGGATCTGCCCACCCTCTCCAACTGGATCAAGGAGGAGCGCGTGGCCAGCGGCACCTGGGTGTACGGGGAGCAAAAGGACGCGTGGCATCGCGCCGGGGACATCGCGGAACTGCGCGATATTTTTGAGGAGCGGCCCGCTGGCGCGACCGCCGCGGTCACCCTCTCCCCCGCGCATCCGAGCACGGCCGGCATCGATGCCAAGACGCTCCGCCGCATGCGGATTTTCATGAACCTCAACCTCGACCAGGTGCGGCGGTTCATGGATTACATGGACGTTTTCCCGGTGAACGCGTGGAGCCTGGTCGTCAAGCAAGGCGACCCGGGCGACGCCATGTACGTGGTGATCGACGGCGAGTTGCGCGCCCGCCTGATGATTAGCGGGAAGGAGACCCTGCTGGCGACACTCAGTCCTGGTGATTTCTTCGGAGAGATTTCCCTGTTTGATCATGGTCCGCGCTCGGCTGACGTGGTGGCCAACCGCGACTCGCTGTTGTTGAAAATCTCAGTGGCCAATTTTAAGAGGCTTTCAGCCGAGGCGCCGGATTTGGCAGCGCCATTCCTGCTCTCGGTTTGCAAGACCCTTACCGCGCGAATCCGGCAGGACAACAAACGCCTGCGGGAATCCATTCGCGCCTTCCGCTCGATGACGCAGTTCAGCAACGTGTGAGGCGCCGCCGGATGACGCGCGTGAATCAATGTTGACGCCTATTTTGCCGGCGCGGGCGCTGGTTGAGCCCCCAATTTTGGCCCCAAAAGTTTTCGCCCCAAAGGCTGGGCTGGTTGCGCGGCCTCCAGCGCGCGAAACAGTTTTCGCGCCCCCTCGATGTCCGCGCGGGACATCGCCTGGATGATGCTGACACACCGGGCATAGGCGGGCGTGAAAAAGACGCTCGCCGCCGAGCTTTGCAAATAGAAATCGATGGCCGGTTGAAGTTGCCCTTCGACCTCTTTGGCGAGTCCTCGCAAGTACAAGTCACGCGCCCCGATGTAGCCGGCCAGGTTTTCCGCGAGATGGCCGTCTTCCCCTTCCTTGGGACCGGCAACGAGGAAACGCGGACTTGACCCGGCACTTGCAAGAAAATTGAGGAATAGCCGGTGGGGTTGAGCTTGTGCGGCATACACTTGGCTCCCGGCGCTAAATATCACGCGCGGATGGTCGTCTGTGTTCATCGGCGCGTTATTCACGTACGCGCGCAAGGATTCCGGCCCGGCCACGAATGTGCCCAGCAAGCTCAGTGTGTTGTTCAATCCCGCGCCCCTCAGCAGCGCCGCCGCCTCCGGTGCGCTGCCGCGTTGCTCGATCCAATTGGCGGGAAATTTGGCGTCCCCGTTGCCGCCCACCAATCCGATTACCGGAATATCCACGTTGTAGTGAAGCATCCACGCTTGCGCGTCCGGGAACACCTCGAGAAACGAGCGGGTGATCATGCGCAACGAGCGCTCGTCCAGTTGGTGCATTGGCAGCCATTGGCAAAAGCGCCCGTCCGCGTTCAGACGCTCGCGCACGGCTTGAAAATGCTCGCGTGTGTAAAGCGCGCCCGCTCCATCCAGCGAGGGGTGGAAAAGATCCGCCACAATCACGTCGTAATGCTCGCGGCTCGCGCGGGCAAAGCGGCGCGCGTCGGCGACCATCACTCGCGCGCTCGGGTTGCGGGTGAGGTCATGGTTCTGTCTGGCGAAGGCGGGCATGGCCGCGACCACCTCGGGAATCAGTTCCACCGCGTCCACTTGCATGCCGGGAAACTCGGTTGCCGCTCCCGGGGTAATGCCTGTCCCTGGTCCTAGAAAAAGCGCGCGCTTTGGGGATGGATGCAGGAGCACCGGCAGAATTGCTTGCCGTCTCTGTGGCAGCGCGACCGCCGTCCCGCCCATCTGAAAACGGTTGTTCACGCGCAAGGCGCGATGCTCGTCACTCGTCTCGATCACGGCCACTGAGGCCATCACCCCCTCGTGATATTCCAACACCCTCGCGCCCGGCGGCAGGTCGATTTGCCGGAGGTCCAGTGTGATGGCCAAGCACACAATAACGCCGCCGGTGACGAGGGGGATGATTCCTCGGAAATGGGAGGGAGCGAGCGTCAGATACCCGAGGCTGCCGAGCGCGAGAGTCCATTTTGCTCCCAGCAGCGGTAGCCCGAGCAGCGGCAGCAACACGCCCGCAACCGCCGCGCCCAGTGTGTTCCACGCCAGCGCGCGTCCGAGACTTGGCTCCTCTCGCCGCACGGAGTTGGCGAGGCAACTGAACGTCGCGCCCATCAGCAACGCGGGGAATCCAAAGGCGGCGGCGGCGACCAAAATCTCCGCGAGCACGCCACTTGTGACACCGGAACCGGTCACGTCACGCGCGATCTCATAAATCGGCCGAGCCACCGCCAGCGCAATGATTCCCGTCGCGCAGGCGACCGCCGTTCCCGTCAACAATCTGGGCAGGGCGCGTGCGGGGTCGGTCTGGCGCAGAAAGCGCTCGTGAAGTCCCGCGCCGGCCGCCGAGAACGCAAGATACACCGCCAGAACCGCGGCAAAGGTGAAAACGGTGTTCTCCAGCAATTGCGCGAGCACCCGCACCGTTGCAATTTCATAGGCAATTCCCAGCAAGCCGGTGAGGAACAAAAGGAACATTACTCGACGCACCGGGAGTGGCGAGCCGTTGGATGGCGTGGTCCCGACTTGCGCGGGGGAGGTTGCGGCAGGGGCCGTGACGAGCGCAACCGCGCCGCAAACCAAGTTGATCCCGGCCAGCGCCAGGAGGCTGGAGCGAAATCCCAACGCGGGCATTAACATGTGCGCCGCAAGCAACACGCCGGTCGCTGCGCCGATAGTGTTCGCGGCGTAAAGAGTTCCGGCGGCGCGTTTGCCGGGAGCGATGCCGCCGAGGAATCGATCCAGCGCGGGATAAGTTGCGCCCATCGCCGCTGTGGCGGGCAGCAACGCGATTGCCGGCACGGAAAACACGATGAGCCAATGCCACGCCGTGGAAGGCTGCGGGCCGATCCAGCGCAGGGCGGACTCGTTCAGTGCCGGAAGGAAAAATGCCGTGGCCCCGCCCCAAAGGCCGAGAATTATTTCCAGCGCGCCATACCAGCGGGCCGGGCAGGGCGACTTGCGAATGAAACTATCGATTTGCCATGCGCCCAATGCCATGCCGAGAAAGAACGCGGCGATGACGCCAAGCAGGGAGGGAATTTCATGGCCCAATCCGAGCGCGAACAGCTTGCCCCAAACCACTTGATACCCAAGCCCCGCCACGCCGGAACAGAAAAAGAGCGCGTGGAAAAGCGCGGATTTCGAGTTTGGCGCCGATGTCGTCATGAGCAAGCGAGGGAAGTTTGAAGCGCGGCGACGACCGCCGAAAGAAAAAAGCCGGACTCGGGTCCGGTGTGGCGTCCCGGCCGGGACCGCTCAATGCGTCATCGAGTAGAAGATGATGTTGATGCCAAGCGGATAGGCGCGCTTCTCGGAAAACTCGTGGAAGAAATAATCGTCCTCGCCCTCGCGCTCCCAGCCATCACCGTTGTCGCAGTTGTGCGTGGCAAGCACCATGATACGGCCCTTGTCATCCAGCACCGCCTTCACATGCATGTCGATGCACTCGATTCCCTCGTGGGTTTCCCAAGTGATGCCGGTCACTTTGCTTTCCCGGCCGATGCGGATGTTCGGCGTTTGCAGCTTGTTCTTGGGAACATTGAGGTTGAAAACGCAGTGAAAGATCGGGTGATCCATCGGCAGTTCCACAAACTCGCGGCCGGGCAATACCCGCTTGATCTCGTGCTCGAAATTCGCCCACTGGTATGGCCCCCAAAAATCGTCCGCCATGAGGAAGCCGCCGTTCTGCAAATACTTTCGGAGAATGTCCACTTCCGTGTCGGTGAATTCGAGCAGACCGGGCTCCACCGCGTAAATCCAGGGATAATCGAACAACTCCTTGTCGGTGATGTTCAGGTAGCGCCCGTCCGGGTTCACCCGGATCGAGGTCATTTGCGAGAGGCGCCAGGAAAGGTTCAAGTCGCTGTCCGGCGAGTCGGTCCACCAGTAGCCGCCGCTCCCGCGCCGGTCGGCGCGGGTGAAACGAATGCGCGCGAAGGAAAAGGAATCGGCGTCAAAACCGGGCGTGTTGGTCCAAACCGGCGTGTCGGTGCTGTGCGTGGGGATGTCGCGCGGGCCTTTCGCCGTCTCGAACTCGGGATGATACGGATCGCCACCCCAGCCCCAGCCGCCACCGAAGCGCCCCCGCTGGGCCAGCGCCCCTGTGACCGCGAGCGCCAGAATCGCCAAGGCTGCCAGATATTTTTTCATGGCCACAAACCGCCCCGGGGGGATTGACCATCGACGTCCAGTTCTTTCCGTCAATCGACTCCGGGCTTTGCCAACTCAAAATGGCTCATCTTGTCCTCGGACACAAGCGCGAGGAGTGGTCAAATTATGACGAGTCGGTCTGTTGAGCATCGTGACTGGAGCTTTGTCATTGGGAGTTATTTGGTCATTCGTTATTCGAAATTTGGCCTTCCGCCGTTCGTGACCGCGTTGCTTGTCTTGGGCGCCAGGGATCGGTTAAGGTCCACGCATGGGCGATGTGACCCAAATTCTCGGACAAATCAAAGCGGGTGACTCGCAGGCCTCCAAGCAATTGATGGAATTGGTGTACGGGGAGTTGCGCCAATTGGCGACGGCGAAAATGGCGCGCGAGGCGGCCAATCACACGCTCCAGCCGACCGCCCTCGTCCATGAGGCGTGGCTGCGGCTGGGCGGGGACCAGCAAACCACCTGGCATAACCGCGCCCACTTCTTCGCGGCCGCCGCCGAGGCCATGCGCCGCATCCTCATCGACCGCGCGCGAAAGCGCCATGCCTTGCGCCGTGGCGGCGGAATGGAGCGGGTGAATCTGGACGAACTAGAGCTGGCGGCCACCTCGGAAAATGATGACCGGCTGCTTGCCGTGGACGAGGCACTGGAAAAGCTTGCCATCGCCGACCCCCAAAAAGCGCAGTTAGTAAAGCTACGTTATTACTCGGGATTGACCATCGAGCAGGCGGCCGAAAGTCTGGATATTTCCCTGGCCACCGCCAAGCGCTGGTGGACTTATGCTCGGGCTTGGCTCTTTCAAGAGATCAAAAACTCGCGCGGCGGTTGAAACCAGGCCAGGGCGGGGCGCGTCTATAGGAAGAGACGCAATGCCCCCGCTCTCAAAAGACGGAAATTGGGGCATGGAAGATGGGCTCGTCAGTCCCGATCAAGGCCAATCAAGCCGTGCGGGTCGCCAACGAGTGCCAAACAGGAAGAGAAAAAATGAAGAAGAGCGGGAATCGCGGTGATTCAAGCCTGGTCAAGGTAATGGACAGGCCGCAACCAGGGTCTTTCGGTTTGAGTTCATAAAGTGGTGAGCATGTTCAAGCACTCAACGGGGTGGCGTTGCAGGCGTTCCCGCGTTTGAGGGAGCGACGCGAAGTCTTTGGCTGACGGCAGAACAAGCAACAGGACGTTGCGAA
>CAZMLP010000008.1:0-3136 GCA_964566745.1 uncultured Verrucomicrobiota bacterium
GAGGTGATTGAGGTCAAGTGGGAACGGCTTAACCCGGTCAATGGGTTTCAACGGATTTTCTCCGTCAAGGCCGTCACGCCGATCCTCTTGGAGTTCTTCAAGTTAGCGATCATCGTGGCGCTCAGTTACGGGGAGATCAGATCCATCGCGAACGACCCCATTTTCTTTACCCCGGTGACGGCGGCAAGAATTGCCGAATTTCTCGCCATTTCTGCCGGTAAAATCGTCCTCCGCATCGGCGGCGCCTTGGTCGTCATCGCGGCCATCGATTACGGCTACCAATATTGGAAGACCCATCGCGATCTGATGATGACCCGGGAAGAGGTGAAGGATGAAAGCAAGAACACCGAGGGCAATCCTCAAGTAAAGGCAGCCTTGCGACGCCGTCGGCAGCGCAACACCCAGCGCAAACAGCTTTTGGATATTCCTAAGGCGGATGTGGTTATAACGAACCCGACGCACTTGGCCATTGCCCTTCGTTATGATCGCAAGACCATGAAGGCTCCCAAGGTGATTGCCAAAGGTTCGCGGTTGAACGCCCTTCGCATTCGGGAAATCGCCAAGCAAAACCAGGTGCCGATCATCGAGAATAAACCCTTGGCGCGCATGCTCTTCAAATACGCCAAAGTCGATGGCGAGATTCCTGCTCAGCTCTATGCCGCCGTGGCGGAAGAGCTGGCGTGGGTGTACCGCGTCAACCGCTACAAGTATTACGTCGAGCAAAATCAGACGGTTCATAGTTAGGTTTTAAGTATGCCGAAGAAGGATCTGGGCTTTTGGCGCTGGTTGCGCCACGGGGATATCTGGCTGGTCACCGCCTTGTTCGGGACCATCCTGCTGTTAATCCTCCCCGTCTCGCCCTTCATTCTCGACACCTTGCTGGCCGTGAGCATCGCCCTCTCCTTGCTCACGTTGCTCGTCATTTTGTACCTCAAGGAGCCATCCGAGTTCACCGGCTTTCCGACCCTGCTCCTGTTCATCACTCTTTTTCGACTGGCGCTGAACGTTGCCTCCACTCGCCTTATTTTGCTGGACGGCTTCGCCGGTCACATCATCGAGGCGTTCGGAAATTTCGTCGTGCGCGGCAATTACGTGGTCGGCTTGGTGATTTTTCTGATCCTGGTGCTGATCAATTTCATCGTTATCACCAAGGGCGCGGGCCGTATCGCCGAGGTCGCGGCCCGCTTCACTTTGGACGCCATGCCCGGCAAGCAAATGGCGATCGACGCGGAGTTGAACGCCGGCTTGATCAACGAGACCGAGGCGCGCAACCGCCGCCGGTCGGTCGAGCAAGAGGCCGACTTCTACGGCGCGATGGACGGAGCCAGCAAGTTCGTGCGCGGTGACGCCATCGCGGCGATCCTCATCACCATGGTCAACATCCTCGGCGGCTTTGCCATCGGCATTGCGCAGAAGGGAATGACCATCGCGGACGCCCTGCAACGCTTCACACTCCTTTCAATTGGTGACGGTTTGGTCTCCCAAGTTCCCGCGCTCATCACATCCGTGGCCGCCGGTATCCTAGTTACCCGCGCCGCCGCGAAAAACAACCTTGGCCAGGAACTCGGCAATCAATTGCTCTTCTACCCGAAGGCATTGGCCATTCTATCCGGCATGCTTGGTGTAATGGGGCTGGTCCCTGGCTTGCCGACACTGCCGTTTCTTTTGCTCGCCGGTGTGACTGGAACCATTGCCTACGGCTTGAAGCAGCACGGCGAGGCCATCCGCCACGACGGCGATGCCCCCGCCACTGCCGCTGCCGGAGCCAAACCGGGCAGCCCTGGAGCCGCTGCCGCGCCCGCAGGCGGGGCCAATTCCACGGGCGAGAAGCTGGAAACCTTGCTCTCGCTGGACACCCTGCAAATCGAGCTGGGTTACGCGTTGGTAAGCCTGGCGGACGCCCGTAAAGGCGGCGATTTGCTGGACCGCGTCACGGGCGTGCGCCGCACCTTTGCCTCGGAGATGGGCATGTTGATCCCGCCGATTCGCCTGCGGGACAACCTCCAACTAAACGCAAACGAGTATCGTTTTCTGCTCAAAGGCCAGCCAGTCGCGAAGGGCGAGTTGATGCCGGGCTACTGGCTGGCGATGAATGCCACTGGAGCCAAGGTTACTCTCAAGGGCGTGCCAACCGTGGAGCCAGTATTCCAATTGCCTGCCACTTGGATCACCGACGTCGAGCGCAAAACCGCCGAGGTGCACGGCCACACGGTGGTGGACGCCGCGTCCGTGCTCGTCACTCATCTTTCGGAGACGGTCAAACGCAACTGCCACGAGATTCTCACCCGCCAGGATGTGCAGGTGTTACTGGACAATTTGAAGCAGACACATCCGACCGTCGTGAACGAGTTGATCCCGGCGCAGTTGAACGTCGGCCAAGTGCAGCGCATCCTTCAAAACCTCCTCGCCGAGGGCGTCTCGATACGCAATCTCGCCAGCATTCTGGAGCGCGTCAGCGACTACGCGGGCATAACCAAGAATCCGGACGAACTCTCCGAGCACGCCCGTCGCTCCCTGGGCCTCCAAATCTCCAAGCCTTACCAGATGGAGAACGGCAGTCTGCGCGCCATCACGCTCGATCCGAAGCTGGAGCAGCAGCTCGCGCAGGGCGTCCGGCAATCCCAGACGGAAATCGCGCTCGTCATGGAGCCGCGGCTCGCCCGGCACGTCATGGACAGTCTTTCGCGCCACATCCAACAGATGGTCTCCATTGGCCATCCCCCCGTGGTGTTGTGCGCCCCGCAAATCCGCCTCGGCTTTCGCCGCTTCTTCGAGAGCACGTTCGCCGAACTGGCCGTGCTGGCCTATTCGGAGGTTCCCGCGCGCGTGGAGATTCAAAACGCCGCCGTGATCCCCAGCCCGGAATGATCCCTGCCGGCTCCTGGCTGAATGAAAACCACCACTTTTACCGCCGCATCCGCCGCTGAGGCCATTGAGCAAATCAAGGCCAAGCTTGGCCCCTCGGCGGTGGTGTTGAATGTCCGCCAGTTGCCCGCCAACGGCTTGGCTCGCCTCTGGCAGAAAGGCCGCATTGAAGTGACCGCTGGCGTCCCCGAGGCTCCGGCCGCAAAAACCGTCGAGCCGGACCAAATCCAGCTTTTACGCCAGGAACTGGCGTAAAAGCTGGATTTGGTCC
>CAZMLP010000009.1:0-2430 GCA_964566745.1 uncultured Verrucomicrobiota bacterium
GCACCATGCCGCGCTCCACATCTTCCTTCTTCGATCCGCGCAGCAGAACACCAACGTTCTCACCAGCGCTCGCCTTGTCCAGCAGCTTGCGGAACATTGCCAAGTCGGACGCGGTCGTCTTGCGAGTGTCCTTCAGGCCGACGATCTCGACTTCGGACATCTTCAGCAACTCGCCGCGCTCCACACGACCGGTCACCACCGTGCCGCGACCTTCAATGTTGAACACGTCCTCGATGCACATCAGGAACGGCTTGTCCACTTCGCGGACCGGGTCCGGAATAAAGCTGTCGATCGCGTCCATCAACTCTTGAATGGCCTTCTCGCCTTCCGGCTTGGCTTCCAAGGCCGCCGTCGCGCTGCCACGAACGATCGGGGTCTTGTCGCCCGGGAATTGGTACTTGGTCAGCAAATCGCGAATCTCCATCTCGACGAGATCCAGCAACTCCTTGTCGTCCACCAGGTCAACCTTGTTCAGGAAAACCACGATGGCCGGCACGCCAACTTGACGGGCCAAAAGAATGTGCTCGCGGGTCTGCGGCATCGGGCCGTCCGCCGCGCTCACCACCAGGATTGCGCCATCCATCTGGGCCGCGCCCGTGATCATGTTCTTGACATAATCCGCGTGGCCGGGGCAATCGACGTGCGCGTAGTGACGCTTGGCCGTCTCATACTCGACGTGCGAGACCGCGATGGTCACCGTCTTGGTCGCGTCACGGACCGTGCCGCCCTTGGTGATGTCAGCGTAGCTGATCGGCGTCGCCAAACCCTTGCGGGACTGGACGGCGACGATGGACGCGGTGAGAGTCGATTTGCCGTGGTCAACGTGGCCGATGGTGCCGACGTTCACGTGCGGCTTTGTCCGAACAAACGCTTCTTTTGCCATGCGATTTACTAGTTTTAGTGTTTGCGCTAAAGATCAAGCGCTGGAGCCCATGATCAGGCTTGAACTGATGACCTCGTCCTTACCAAGGACGTGCTCTGCCAACTGAGCTACATGGGCCCAAGCAAAATTCTTCCTGATACCCGGAAAACGACAAAAATGCCGTTCGTCCCTGTCTTCACCCGAATTTCACTCCGAGGGACGAATGACTTTTTCTTTTCCGTTCCAGCGACAGGGGGCGAAACTAGGGAAGGAGCCAATCTGTGTCAAAGAATTTTTTGAAAAAAATGCTTCCCTTTTGCTTCGCCGCCCCGGCAGGGTTTCCGGTTGCAAGGGAACCCCTCGCCCCGCTTGCCCACCGCCTCCGCAGCTCAGTTTGCAAGACCTTTCAGGGCAAGGATTTGGGCACTACTAGCAGCACGTTGGTCTTTTGACACAACAAGCCCCCTCCGCTCCGAAAGAGACAATTTTGAGATTCTGGCGGTTGCTGGCGGACAGTTGAAACCTGAGACCGGCGAAAGCCGTCTATCAGTATGGCGAGGGGAGTTGTCCCTTTCCGAGGAATTTCAAAGGATCGAACAAGCCAAATCCCATAAGCAAAACGCTTCAACCAACCCGCCTCCGTGGAAGGCCGACACGCTCAACTTGCCCGCGTTCTTTCTGGATGAACCGGCGGAACAGCCGAAAATAAAGACCATTTAAGCCAATTTAAGGCATCCCAAAGATAAAACAGACGCCCTCGCGGGTCGTTCCAAGGAACCGTGGCACGTTTTCGCCCAAATTCTATTCAAGCCGAGCATATTTTTAAGCCAAACAGCACAACCAAACGACCCGGTCTAGCCGTGTCCCGTTTAAAACCCGATCAAGCCATTTCAAGGGGTAAAAAGGATCGTTCACGACGGTTTTGCGGAAAAAGGAGAAATGATTTCAAAAACAATTCATAAGTGTTTTTCTATCAAACATTTACAATACTTTATCGACCTTACGAATTGTTAATCCCCGACCGATGAATAATTACCTCACCAATGTCGCCTAATGGGTGTCAGGGGCAGCCGTCGCCGACTCAACCACGGCCAGCCAAGGGAAAAATGCGGTTTTGACCGTGCCACCCCATATTGGTGGCCTAATTATGAAACAGTCTGAATTGTTGTTGCGGAAACCGAAAATCAGCGGAAAAGCGGCTTCCCCGGCCACCAGTGGCGTCGAAGTGGCGGGAATGGGGAGGTCGATTCGGCCTTGGCTCAATAGAGCGTCCAAAGCCAGTGCCAATTATGAGCCGTTGCGCTTTTCAGGGTTGAATTGTGGCGCCTCCATTTCCCACTCGTCAGCGCGAATGGCGCTGGCCGGGGTCTGCTCGCCGCTCGTAACCTCGACCGGAACTTGGACGTCCGCCAAGTTGCCAAATTTGAATCTTAAACTTATGCGAACGTTCCGTTTGTTCAGCGCGCTTGGTCTCGGGCTGGTGATTGCCGCCGGGCAATTGGCCGCCGAGAACACCACCGCCGTCAACGAAGTCCTGAAGCTGAAATCCGCCGGATTGAGCGACGACA
>CAZMLP010000010.1:0-6088 GCA_964566745.1 uncultured Verrucomicrobiota bacterium
GGAAGGTTGAACGGCTTGTTCACTGACCCTGTCTGTATCCTTGGTTGCCCTAGTTTTAGGTTCCCGCAATTTCATCCGGGAGGACCGGGGGCGGAGAACAAGATCAGGCTGGCAGAATTGGAACGGTAAGCTGGTTGGAGAAATGCGCATTATCGGGCGAGGTGGTGCGCTCCAAGGCCCCATTTCCGCGCGCCGCAAAAACGCCGAGCGTGGACCAGGATGCCAGATCCATGGGGTCCCGCGCGCCCGCCACACTTGGAGGGCTGGCCCCGGAGACACAAAAAATCACCCGGCCCTCCTCGGTGAAGCAACGTGCTTCCAAGGGGAGGCGCGGACATCTCCGGGCGCTCAGGACAAGCATTTCACTCAACACACCGCGCAGCAGCACAGCATCCACCTCGATCACCGCCCGTCCGGCTTTCAAATCCCATGTGATCGAGGAATCGGGCAGCAACGCCCGGGCGTCGGATATCCACTTGGCTGCAAGATCCGACGCGGCGATGGCCGACCGGCCTTCCAGGCTGAATTTGGAGGCGAAGGAGCGGATCAGTCCGTCGGCGCATTTCATTTCCTGGCGCAACCGCTTGATGGCGGCGCTTTTTTCCGCCGCGTCGCCGGTCTCGGCCAGTAACATCAACTCCGCCTCCATGCCGTTCAGCGTGTTTCGCAAATCATGGGCGTGACGCTTGACCAGCCAAGACAAAGCCTCGGCGGTCAAAGGCAGCGAATCGGCCTCTGCGGATCGTTGCTTCGCCCCTACCGGAGAACTTATCCCGTCCATGGTTGTCAATGGGGCCGTCCTTCGTGCGACGAGCGCCTTTCGCCGGCATGACGCAACGCCTCCTCGAGCGCCTCGACATCCACCGGTTTGGTGAGATGGAGGTCAAACCCGGAGGACAGGCTGTGCTGGATGTCACTGTCCATCCCGTAACCGCTCAGGGCAATGGCCAGGCAGGCGGGTTGCAATTGGCGCAACTCGATCATCAACTCGTGGCCGGTGCCGTCCGGCAGGCTCAAATCCGACAGGACCACGTCAAATCCGCTCGCGGCGGCTTGCTGGCGCGCTTGCCCGATATTCTCCGCCGCCATGACTTCATACCCGCGATTTGACAGCAGCCGAATGAGCGCCTTGCGGGTGGGGGGGTGATCCTCCACCAAGAGGATACGTCTCGCGTCGGTTTTGCGGCCTCGGGGATATTCCCCTGGCTCGCGTGGGGAACTTTGGGGAAACTGTCCCGGCGCCGTCAGAGGAAGCTCCAAGACGAAGGTCGCCCCGCGTCCCAGTCCCTCGCTGGCGGCGTTGATGATTCCTCCGTGCAACTCTATTAACCGGCGTGAAATTGCCAGGCCGAGGCCCAATCCCCCGGCGCGATGGCCACGATTACCCTGGTCAAACGGCAGGAAAATGCGCTCCAAATCATGGGTGTCAATCCCCTCGCCGTGATCAATGATCCAAACCTGCAAGCGGTTGTCGGGGCGTAGTTTTGTGCGGATGATGATCTCCCCGCCAGGGGGCGAGAATTTTACCGAGTTCCTGATGAGATTCCAAAACACCTGTTGCAGCCGGATGGGATCCGCGTGGACCCAGGCGGGCGGGACGTCCAGATCGAAGGAGGCGCGCAGTTGCTTCTCCACAGCCTCGGATTGAATTAAATCCCAAGTTGAGCGCAGCAACCGGTGAACCTCGGTTGGCTCCGGCACCAGGCGCATCTTGCCGTGGGCAATGCGCGTCAGGTCAAGCAGGTCATCGATGAGGCGCGCCTCCAAATTGATGTCTTGATGAATGGTGGCGAAGGCGGCGCGCGCCTCCGTGGGCAGCCGGATGTCCCGTTCCCACTCGCTCGCCAGCAAAATCGCGGGGGTGAGCGGCGTCCGCAACTCGTGCGAAAGCGCGGCCAGAAAATCATCCTTGGCCTTGGACGCGGCCTCTGTTTCCGCCTTGGCCTCGCGCAATGCCGCCTCGGTTTCCTTGAGCGAGGTGATATCAACGAATGTTCCGACCGCGCCGGAGACCATGCCGTTCTCGTCGAGCAATGGCGTTGCGCTGCCGTAAGCCCAAGTGGAGGTTCCATCCGGAAATCGGAATTCCAGTTCCTCGCCCATCACGGTCCGCCCGAGAAAGGCGGCTTTCTGCATCGGCAAGTCTTCCGGGCGTTGCTCCGTCCCGTTTTGGAAAATTCGAAAGGGCAGCGGCGGCTCGGTGCTGGGAGCCGAGGCGGAGACATTTTGGCCCGGTTGGCTGCGCACAAGCCGGTAACTGGCGGGGTTGCCGGTGATGTGGCGACATTCCGGGTCGCGGGAAATCCAGATGGCGGCGGGGGCGGCTTGCATGAGCGCCTCCAGCTCTTGGCGGTGGGCGCGCTCGGCGTTGCGGCTCTCGCGCAGGGATTCTTCCGCGCGTTTGCGGGCGGTGATGTCCACCAGCATGTTGACGGCTCCGGTGATGTTACCGTCGGCGTCCCGGGTGGGATGAGGGTAAACCATCACAGACGCCCGGCTGCCGTCCGGGCGCTCAATGACAATCTCGCGGCTGTTAATGGTCTCGCCGTGGCGAATTGCCAAGGCCATCGGGCTTTCGTCGGGAGGGATGAGAACATTCTCTATGTCGCGCATGCGCCACGAACCACACCAGCGTTCCGTCTCGATTTCCGGCCGGCGACCCCACAAATCGACCGCCGCTTGGTTGTAAAGCAGGATTCGCCCCTCGATATTGCAAGTGTAAACGGCGGCCGGAAGCGCGTGGACCAAGTGCCGGTAGCGCTCCTCACTGTGCCGCAGCAACGCCTCGGAGGCTTTCCGCTCGGTGATGTCCACCGCCATGCCGACCACAAACCGCCGGCCGTCATGCAACACGCCGGGCGAAGAGGCGCTGAAAGCCCAGATGCGGCGCTGCCCGGCCCGCGTAATCACCTCAAACTCCACTTCCCCCATGCCGCGGTCCCGCTCGAAAAGGCCGCGAACCGAGTTACGGACATCGTTGGCGCCGATGCCATAAGCGCGCGTGAGCCAGGCGTCAAAAGTCGTCACTTCCTTTAAGGAATAACCGGTCATGGCGGCCCAAGTCTTGCTAATCTGCAACACCTCGCCATCCTCCGCTTGCATGATCACTGGAATGGGAGCGTCCTCGATGGCGCGGCGGAATTGCTCCTCGCTCTTCGCCAGGGCGGCGTTGGCCTGGATCAACTCTTGCGTCCGCTGGTGAACGCGCTCCTCCAGCTCGTTGTTCAGCTTGTGCACCGCCGCTTGGGCCTCAATTCGCTGGGCGATCTCAATCTCCAGATTTCGATTGGCCCGCGCCAGGGCGCGGGTGGCGCGGAACAACTCCACAAACACACCCACCTTGGACTTGAGGATCAATGGGTTGAGCGGTTTGGTCAGGTAATCCACCGCTCCGGCGCCATAACCTTCGAGGATGTCCTTGTCCTCTTGAAAATAGGCGGTCAAAAAGAGAATCGGAATGTGCTGATTGCGCTTGCGTTGCTTGATGAGTTTGGCGAGCTCCAGACCGTTGATGTCCGGCATCTGGATGTCGAGGACAATGGCGGCGAACTCGTCCTTCATCAGCGCCAGCAGCGCCTCGTCACCAGACACAGCCCGCACCAGTCGGTAGTCGGGCGCTTGCAGGATGCTCTCAAGCACGTCCAGATTGCGCGGACTGTCGTCCACCAAAAGAATATTGACCAAGCCCTCGGGCGGCGGCTCAGGCGGGGAGTTATTCATGCGTCAAGAAATTGGAGTGGCAAAACAACAAGGCCCAAGGACGATCATGAGATCGAGGGTAACCGGCGCGGCCTGTCGAGGCAAGAAACGCGCCGTCGCAAAAATAAAAAAACTCCCGGCCGGACTCTGCCAAGCCGGAAAATGTGCAATATGCCCGGCATGACTCTCGATTTTTTGCAAAACGCAACGATATGTTGTTGTTTCGGTCTAAAGGATGTTTTGCCTGCAAGAAATGTGACAAGGGGAAACCGCTTGGAATTGTTCACGCCGGGTGATGATCCGGAATATATTTTTGACCTGTCGTTTCAAACGGAATCCCTCCTGCTCTGAAACGCAGGCTTGTCATGCGTTGGTCGAGTTGCGTCGTGATTTGTAATGTTTGGATGATTACCGCCGGTCGTGTCATTCGCCGCAATGGCTGTTGTGGATCGCGACGTCGTCGCGCCCGCTGGTCGCTCATCCCGTTCCGATTGGAACGAACGGACGTTCCCCCCACTTTTTCATGAAAAGGACACCTTCTTCGATCTCCAAAGGCTCCCGTTCCAGCAATCCCGCTCCTGCCAAGCGAGTCGCCAAGGCAGTCTCGGCCTCTCGCCGGACCACTCGCCCGCCGGTTGTGGGGGCACCAGTCGCGCCTACGTTGGTCACCACCAACGGTCAGCGAGGGACGGTCGCGCAAGGCGAAATGGACCCCCTTCCGCAGATTCTCAATGCGTTACTGGCCTACAAACGAGGGGATTTCTCGACACGCCTGCCTGTTGATTGGACGGGAATTGCGGGCAAAATCGCGGACAGTTTTAACGATGTTGTCTCGTTCAACCAGCGGCTTACCCTTGAGACCGCCCGCGTGAGCCACGCGGTGGGCAAGGAGGGCAAACTGAAACAGCGTGTCTCGGCGCCGGGCGGCACCGGGGACTGGGCCAAGAAGGTGGAATCGATCAACACGCTCATTGACGATCTGGTTTGGCCCACCACGGAGGTGACCCGCACCATCAGCGCGGTGGCCAAGGGTGACCTGACGCAGCCAATGACTCTGGAGGTGGACGGGCGCCCGCTGGAGGGGGAATTCCTGCGCAGCGCCAACATCGTGAACAAGATGATCGAGCAGTTGGGGGTGTTTACGTCCGAGGTGACCCGTGTTGCGCGCGAGGTGGGAACGGAAGGGAAGCTCGGCGGCCAGGCGCAGGTGAAAGGCGTCAGCGGCGTTTGGCGCGAGTTGACCGAGAGCGTCAACCAGATGGCCGGAAACCTCACCGCGCAGGTGCGCAACATCTCCGAGGTGACCATCGCGGTGGCCAACGGCGACTTGTCCCGCAAGATCACCGTCGATGTGCGTGGCGAGATTTTGCAGCTCAAAGAGGCGATCAACACGATGGTCGAGCAGTTGCGCTCGTTCGCGTCCGAGGTGACGCGTGTGGCGCGCGAGGTGGGCACCGAGGGCAAACTCGGCGGCCAGGCAATCGTTCCTGGCGTGGCGGGCACCTGGAAGGACTTGACGGACAACGTCAACTCCATGGCCAGTAATTTGACCAACCAGGTGCGCAATATCGCGGCGGTGACCACCGCCGTGGCGCGCGGCGACTTGTCGCGCAAGATCACGGTCGATGTGCGCGGGGAGATTTTGGAGTTGAAGGACACCATTAACACAATGGTGGACCAGTTGATCTCATTTGCCTCCGAGGTGACGCGTGTGGCGCGCGAGGTCGGCACGGAAGGCAAGCTCGGCGGGCAGGCGGAGGTTCCTGGCGTGGCGGGCACTTGGAAGGATTTGACGGACAACGTCAACTCCATGGCGGGCAATCTTACCTCCCAAGTACGCAACATCGCCAACGTCGCGACGGCCATTGCGACCGGTGACCTCTCACGGAAAATCACCGAGGACGCGCGCGGCGAGATCCTTCAGCTCAAGGAGACGATTAACACGATGGTGGAGCAGTTGCGGTCATTCGCCTCGGAGGTGACGCGCGTGGCGCGTGAAGTCGGCACGGAAGGACGTCTCGGCGGGCAGGCCGAGGTTCCCGGCGTGGCGGGCACTTGGAAGGATTTGACGGACAACGTCAACTCCATGGCCAACAACCTCACCTCGCAGGTGCGCAACATCGCCGACGTGACCACGGCGGTGGCGCGCGGCGACCTGTCGCGCAAGATCACGGTGGAGGTGAAGGGCGAAATCCTGGCGCTGAAGAACACCATCAACACCATGGTGGACCAGTTGAACGGCTTCGCCTCGGAAGTGACGCGGGTGGCGCGCGAAGTGGGCACCGAGGGCAAGCTGGGCGGCCAGGCGCAGGTGCCGGGGGTGGCGGGGACGTGGAAGGATTTGACCGACAACGTCAACTTCATGGCCTCCAACCTGACCGGGCAGGTG
>CAZMLP010000011.1:0-2915 GCA_964566745.1 uncultured Verrucomicrobiota bacterium
CGAGTTGGAAAGCGCCTCCGGGGCGCCTTCGGCGGACATGCCCGCCGCCCCGGCGCGTCCGACACGGGCTGCTGCCCCGGTGGCCGCCCCCGCGGCGATTGTGCCCGCCAACCCGGCGCCGCAAATGACCCCGGCGCAGATGCTGGAGTCCGAGATCGCCTTTCAAGAGGAATTAAAGCGCTCGTTCCTCAAATCCGCTCCCGAGTTGCTGAACGGGATTCGATCCATGTTCCAGGGCTTCGTGAAAGCGGAGGTCGAGGCCAAGCAACAGATGCTGGCGGACCTGGTCACCTCGCTCCGCTCCCTGACCTCGAACGCGGCGGTGTCCGGCTGCCAGCGTTTCGCCCAAATGGCCAGCGCGGTCGAGGCGCTGGTGCGGGAATTGTACGAAAAGCCCAAAAACATCAATCAATCGACCATTCGCACCATCGCCCTGGCGCTGCATACCCTGCAAACGCTCGTGCCGGCCGAGGAAGAACCGCCGCCGCCGGACGCGATGGCACCGGTGGTGCTGGTGGTGGATGACGAGGTGATTTCGCGCCGCACGGTCGCGCAGGCGCTGCAGAAGGCCCGGCTGCGCGCCATTACCGTGGACGCCCCGGGCGACGCGCTCAAGCTGGTGCAGGAAAACAAATTCGACCTGATCTTTTTGGACGTGGACATGCCGGGAATGAACGGCTTCGACCTCTGCGCCAAGATTCGGGCGGTGCCGACCAACAAAGCCACGCCGGTGGTGTTCGTCACCAATTTGAACGACTTCAACCACCGCACGAAATCCGCCCAGAGCGGCGGCAACGATTTGATCGGCAAACCGTTCATGCTGATCGAGCTGGCGGTTAAGGCGTTGACGTATTTGATGCAACTGCCGCCGGCCAAACCTATTGCTCCCAAGCCGGCATGAAATATTTGTCCCGGCAACCCGCCCGGCCAGGGATGTGAGGCGCCTCGCGGCCATGGAAATGTGCCCGAATAGCGCCGCGGAGTTGAGCGCGGCTTTGGCGGCGGCGAACCAGCAACGCCAGCCGGTCGGGGCCGTCGATCTCTCCCGTCTTTCAGCAGTTTTGGACTACGCGCCGGAGGATCTGACCATAACCGTCGAGGCCGGTCTCACGCTGGCGGAGTTGCAGGAGCAGTTGCGGAAAAATGGCCAATGGCTGCCAGTGGATCCGCCCTGCCCTGAAAAACTCACCCTCGCGGCCTTGATCGATCAAAACGCGAGCGGGCCCAGGCGTTATGGGTACGGTCCCATTCGGGAGCATTTGCTGGGACTGACGGCGGTGCTGGCGGATGGAAGAATCGTAAAGTCTGGCGGCAAAGTGGTGAAAAACGTCGCGGGCTACGATCTTCACAAGTTGTTTGTCGGCGCGGAAGGAAGCCTGGGAGTGATCGTGGGAGTGTCGCTCAAGCTGCGCCCCTTGCCCGAGGCGGAGCACTTTCTGGCGGTGGATTGCCCCAATTGGACCCGCGCGGAGGAATTGGCCAACGCCCTGCTGAACTCGGAACTAACTCCAGTGGTTTTGGATTTGCACCATGTGAGTGTGCCGCCGCCGCGAGGAGTCGCGCGGTTGGTGATTGGCTTTGCCGGACTGCGCGAGGAAGTGGCATGGCAAGTGGAGCGCGCGCAAAAGCAGGGCCTGGCGGAGGCCGGTGACTTGGCCTATGATCGCGAGTTCGTCGCCCGCGGCGCTTCAAGCCGCGTTTCAGTGTTGCCCTCACGCGTTTGCGAGGTGCTCGCCACCATGGGGTCGGAACCGTTCGTCGCGCGACTGGGCAACGGTGTCATTTATCATCAGGGCGCGGTGGCGACTGCGAATCCCGGCGCGCCGGACCGGCTCGCGAAGCGCCTCAAGGACGCTTTCGATCCGCATCATATTTTGCCAAGTCTTGACGCGTGAGCGCCTCTTCCCCACCAGGTCAATTTCTGGACTACGACAAGTCGCTGGCCTGCGTGCACTGCGGCCTGTGCCTCTCCTCGTGCCCCACCTATCTGGAAACGGGCAACGAGAACGACTCGCCGCGCGGCCGCATTTATTTGATGCGCGCGTTGCAGGACGGTCGCCTTCCGCTGGAGGACGCGACGGTCAAACATCTCGATCTTTGCCTTGGTTGCCGCGCCTGCGAGGCGGCCTGCCCAAGCGGTGTGCAATATGGCGCGCTGATTGAGGCGACGCGCGATCATGTGGAGCGTCACCACCAGCGCTCGCTGTTTCAAACCGTTCTGCGGCGGGTGTTGATCGAAAAGATCTTTCCGCATCCGTGGCGAATGCGCGCGGCGTTGTTGCCCGCGCGGTTGCTGAAGAAAGCCGGCGCGGAACACCTTTTGCCAAAGTTCGCGCGCGACGCCCTGGCGCTCATTCCCGAAACGGTCAGCGATGTCACGTTGCCTGAAATGGCTTTGCCAGAGGGTAAAAAGCGCGGGCGCGTGGGATTGGTGAGCGGTTGCGTGATGAGTGTGATGTTCGGTGAAACCAACCAAAATACGGTTCGGCTGCTCAATCGCGCTGGTTACGAGGTGGTCACGCCGCGAGCGCAAGGGTGTTGCGGCGCGCTCTATTCCCACGGCGGGAATCTGGAAGAGGCGCGCGCCTGCGCCCGCCTGAACATCGCGGCGTTCGAGCGGTTGGAACTGGACGCGATCATCATTAACGCCGCTGGCTGCGGCTCGACGCTCAAGGAATACGGTCATTTGCTGGAGGGCGACGCGAACTGGGCGGAGCGCGGCGCCAAATTCAGCGCCAAGGTGAGGGATTTGACCGAGTGGCTGGCTGCCGCGCAACTCGACTGGCCCGCGCGACCGGGCGAAACGGTGACCTACCACGACGCCTGTCACCTCGCGCATCCCCAACGCATCACCAGGCAGCCGCGCGATTTGGTAAAGGCGGTGGCCGGGCCGGGTTATGTGGAATTGGCCGAGG
>CAZMLP010000012.1:0-3400 GCA_964566745.1 uncultured Verrucomicrobiota bacterium
ACCCGAGCCGCGATTGATGTAAAGCTCCACAAAGCGGGTGCGCGGCGAGTAGATGCCCGTGTTCCGGCTCAACTGGTACATGAACGGGTTGTGAATCAAAATCGGCTCAAAGTCATTCGGAGCGTATAACACCCAATCCGACTCGGCGGGCATTCCGAGAATCTCGTGGTCCTGGTCGAAATTGAAGTCATCCCGAAACTCGACGGCGTAAGAGGCCTTGGGCAATCCCTCGGTGCTCGATCCGCGGAGTTTGGCCGCCCCCCGCACACTGAGCGTCGGGGCGTTGGTCAGCGAGGAGCGCCCATTGACCGGCTCGAATACCATGTATTGGGCGAAAATAGGGCTGGAACCATTGGGCTGGGAACTGCCCAGTGTGTGAAGGATCATCACCGGCAGGTCTGACACAAAGTTAGTCACATTAGCGTTGAGTAAAACGTAAGCCTCGCTGCGCGGTGGTCCAGGCAGCAGGCCGGGCGCAAAGGCTCGCGCGCGCACTTGGGTGCTGGCGGTAATGGAAAATGGCCTGGCGTACAGCAGCGACGACTGGGTTGGCAAAGTGCCGTCGAGCGTGTAATGAATCTCCGCGTTTGTTAGCGCGGCCTTTAACGAGAACGCGAAAGCGCCGGTGAATGTGCCACCCGCCCGCGAAAAACTCACCTCCGGCGCGAAGCCCGGCCCGCTGGCGGCGTTGGGCGCCCCTGGTGTGGGCTGTGTGAAAAACCCGGTGAGTTGGGGCGCTCCATTGGCACGGCCGTAGGAGACATCCACTTGCTGTTTGGGATACGCCGGGGAAAAATCGGAAACCACCCGGTGGCCGGCATCCGCCAAGGCCAGGTATTCGCCGGTGTCGGACAATTTGAAGTTGGTGTGCAGCCGGCCAGTCAGATTCGTCCGATCCTTGCCCGAGGCGAACACCACCAGAAAACCGTTGGCGGAGATGGACACATCCGGAAACTTCCATTTGGCCAGATCGGTCGCGTCATCCGTCAAGAACCAGCCGTTCAAGCTCACCGTGTTCGTGCCGGTGTTGGCGATCTCGATCCAATCCGAGTTATCGCCATCCTCGTCGTGCAACGATTTGTTGTTTGAGGCCAGGAACTCCGAAATAAAGACGCTCGACGGCGGCACGCTGAGATCCAGCTTGTAGGTCCAACTGCCGCCCGCGAAAGGATGCTTGAGGGGCGAGCGGTCCACGATCCCATGATTCGGCTGCCATTCGACAGTGACGTTGCCGGCGGAAGGCTGCGGAAAGGTGAAAACAAAATCGGCTGGAGCAACCTCGGAGACGCCGGTCGCGGGCACGCCCTTGATCAACAAGTCCGTCGCCTCCACGCCATTCACCGGCTCGTTAAATTGGACCTCCACCGAGGCCAGCACTCCCACCGTGCTGCCCGGCGCCGGGACGGTCTCTTGGACAAGCGGCGGCGCGATGTCGGCCACGGAATCCAACGAGGCGTCGAACAGAAAATCACTGCTGTTCGCCAAGGAGGCGTTCAAGGCCAGGACCGCGACGACGTTTGTTCCGGAAACAAGCAGCGTGTCGGTGTTTGGAATCTCAAACGGCTCCAGAACCAACGGGGTCATCAACGGCGCGAGCGCGGTGCTGTTATGATCCAAGGCGCCGACGGGCGCGTTTTCACGCGCGACCTCCCTCCCGTTGATCCAAGCGACAAAACCGTCATTGGCCAAAACTCCCAAAGTCAGCCGGCCAATTTCGTTGGCATTGGTCAGGACAAACTGCCGCCGGAGAAAGACTGTTGGATAAGCCCCCCGCATGTCGGTCAATTCCGTCCCGGTAACCGGCTCGCCGTAAAAGACCGGCGCGGGACCTTTGGACCACGCGAAGTCGTCGTAATTGATTTTTTGCCAGGCAGTTGCGTCGGACGGAGACGGATCGGACTTGCCTTTGAAAAAACTCCATTGAGCGCCGAGCTTGAAGATTGTCGCGGTCTGTCCAAACCCGAACAGCGGCAACCCCAATAACCCGGCCCAAAGCAACAGACGGCGGCAACAATTCATGCTGAGTGCGGAGAAAATAATACAATCTTCCCCTCTGCCAAGCTATTCCCTTGCCAACTTGAAATTTGTCAGGGGCGCAAAAATAGAGTGAAAAACCGGCGAAACCCCTTGGAACACAGGGAGTCAAACATCCGATGGGGAAGAGCGCGGAGATTATTCGGCGACCGCGACCGGACGGCCATTCTTAAACGGCTCGCGCGCCTTTAACCCCAATGCCTGCAGCAACACCTGGTCCGCCGAGTAACTCGGCGAAGGCACCGCTTTGGTAAGCATGAACTCCGTCTCGCTGGAAAAAATAGAATTGGCACCGGCCATGAAACAAAGCGCCTGGTCGGCTTGGCCCAACTTCGCGCGTCCGGCAGTGAGACGGACATCGGCACGCGGCATCATAATCCGCGCGGTGGCGATCATCCGCACCACGTCCCACACCAGCACATCCTCGTTGTCCGCGAGCGGGGTGCCGGGCACCCTTGAAAGAATGTTGATTGGCACCGACTCCGGATGCGGCCGCACCGCCGCCAGGGTTTGCAACATCTTCAACCGGTCGTCCACCGTTTCGCCCAAGCCGATGATGCCGCCCGAGCAAAGGGTCACGTTGGTCCTGCGAACGTTGCCAATCGTGTTCAACCGGTCCGCGTAAGTGCGCGTGGTGATGATGGTCTCGTAATATTCCGCCGAGGTGTCGAGGTTGTGGTTATAGGCGTGCAACCCCGCCTCCTCCAACCGCTTGGCCTGGACCTCCGTCAGCATGCCCAGCGTGCAGCAAACCTCCATGCCCATGTCCGTCACGCCTTTGACCATGTCCACGACGCGGTCAAATTGCGCGTTATCCTTCACCTCGCGCCACGCGGCCCCCAGGCAGACGCGGGACACGCCGGACGCCTTCGCCCGCTGGGCAATCTCGATCACTTTTTCCTTTTCCATCAACCGCTCCGGGTCCACGCCCGTGCTGTAGCGCGAGGATTGGGCGCAGTAGGCGCAATCCTCGGGGCACGCGCCGGTTTTGATGGAAATGAGCTTGCAGACCTGCATCTCGGCGGAGTTGTGATGCTGGCGGTGCGTCGCGGCGGCGCGAAAGACCAGGTCCAGCAACGGCAGGTCATGGATCGCGCGAATCTCCGGCAGCGTCCAGTCGTGGCGAATCTCTTCGTTCATGCGCAAAATCAAACGTACCCGGCCCGCGCAGTGTGCCCGCTTTCAAAAGTTGTGTAAACCAAACTTTTCGAGTTGCTTGACGCAAAATCAGGGTGATTTGATTTGGGGATGCAAGTCGCTGGGGTGCAAGGTGAAAAATTTGCGCTAGACAAGGGGCGGTCTTTTTGCTGTTTTATCCTCGGATGAAAACGCCAACTTGGGCAGTGCCGCTGTCGCCAATTACCCC
>CAZMLP010000013.1:0-4111 GCA_964566745.1 uncultured Verrucomicrobiota bacterium
TTGCTGCCGGCTTTGGCCAAGGCGAAGTATTCGGCGAAGAACGCGGCCTGCAAAAGCAATCTGCGGCAGATTTCCCTCTCGCTCCATCTTTACACCACCACTTACGGTTATTTTCCGCCGTATCGTGGAGATCCAAGCAGAGTACTGGACGGAGGGTGGTGGGGACTCATGGATTTGCCGCTCAATTTGGTCCGGGGCAAAAGCGCCACTACTCACGCGCCGATTCCGTGGACGTACTCATACTTGTCCGGTGTTTTCCGCTGCCCGCTGAATGAGGGTAGCCTCCTCAAAAGCGGTGGTAACGGCGGCTATGACATTGTCCGGTGGCCGGACATCACCTCCTATGGCTATAACTACTGGGGATATACCTCCTTGTACAATTCCCGTCTCGGCCTGGGAGGGTATTTTTCAGACCCGGTGATCGGCGGAGCCCTCGTGGGCGCGACCGCTGAATCCGACGTCAAGGCGCCGGCGGAAATGATCGCGGTTGGCGACGACTTCTGTCGGGACTCCCAAGCCCAGTACGACGGGGGGGAAAGCCTTGTCGCAAGTCTCGGCCCAATAGCTCACATGAACTTTGCTCACACGTTGGCCGGTGGTGGGAATTTGCCTCCCAAAGGGCAGCCAAATTTTCTCGCGCATCACGGCAAAATGAACCGGGCGTTTGTGGACGGCCATCTCGAAGTCGAGGATTTGCGCACGCCGTTTGCCGCCACGGCCGAACAATTGAGGCATTGGAACGCGGACAATGTGGGAAGCCACCCCTTCCCGTTTTGACGCCCTTTCCCCCTGCCTCTGGCGGGCAATTGAGGCGTTGGAACACGATCAATGAACCCAGGTGGCTAATTGGATTCCCACAAATTTTATGAAAGTTTCGTTGCCGGAAAAGAAAATGCGGGCTCCACTGGAACAGAGGGGGAATAGCGCTTTCACGCTGATCGAGCTGTTGGTAGTAATCGCCATCATTGCAATTCTGGCGGGTATTTTGCTTCCCGCGTTGGCGAAGGCGAAATACTCGGCGAAGAACACCGCGTGTCGCAATAATCTCCGGCAGATTTCCCTCGGCATCCATCTTTACACCACTACCCACGGATATTTCCCGCCGTTTCTTGGGGATCCGATCAAATATTCAGATGGGGGTTGGTGGCGGGGGTTGGATTTGCCGTTGGTATGGGCCAACGGCAACTCTCCCGCCCGCCTCCCAATGCCGTACTCGTACCTTACCGGGGTATTTCGTTGTCCCTTGAACGAAGGCTCGGTCACGAAAATAGACTATGGCTCAGGGTCCGGCCTGCCTTCGGGAAGCTATGATTTAGTCCGGCAACCGTCCTTTATCTCCTATGGTTACAATTATTGGGGAAACACCGGGGCCTACAATGCCCGCCTCGGCCTCGGTGGATATTTCTCAGACCCGGTGATTGCGGGCCCTTTTTTGGGCGCGACACCTGAATCCGCGGTGACGGCGCCGACGGAAATGATCGAGGCGGGCGATGATTTTGTTCGAGACTCCAACCCCAAGTATGATGGCGCGGAGAGCCAATCCGGCAGCATTGGGCCATGGGCATACATGAATTGGGCGCAGATAGCGGCGGGGGCCGGGAATTTATCCCCCAAAAGCCAGCCTAATTTCCTCGCGCATCACGGCCGGGCAAACCGGGCTTTTGTGGATGGCCACCTCGAGGTCGAGGATTTGCGTCCTCAATTTACCGCGTCTGACGAGCAATTGAGGCATTGGAACACCACCAATCAGCGCAAATAGGAAATCGCGGCAACTGGCATCGGTGCCGCGTGACGCGCGGCCCGCCCGGTGAGAAACCGGTTGATTCTCTGGTTATCCGTTAGACTTCTAATCGCGGCGGTGATCGGCGCCAGCGTCCGCATGCTTCGCCGTGACGAGCTTCGCGCTTTCCATGCCTGGCGCGAACGTCCGACCGCTGAGAATCGAATCGTGTTGGACCAAGAACGGATGATCCCATCCCGGCATCATGTATTTATCGCCGTGATATTGTTCGCCAGCTTGGCGGCGCCCGCCGTCCCACTTGTTTGGTCTGCCTTGGGTTATGGATGCCTTTTCGGTTGTAACGACTTGCCCCGAAGTCACTTGGTTTTAAGAAATAAATATACCGGCGACTCGCCGATGGTGATTTGCCGGGCGTTGGGCTTCACATCAACCACTGACGGATTGCCGGGATGAAGCGCCATCCGCTCGGCGCGCTCGATTTTTGCGCCGCCAGTGTCCGGCAAGTCTAGCGTGACAAATCGGCCTTTGCCCGTCGGTGACCACGCCACCCAAACGCGCCGCGTAACGTCCGTGCCGTGTGTGAACTCGTAGAGGCACGCTTCACCGGGGCGATCCACGAGTGCTCGTGCAAAGCGGTATTCGCCGAGCGCGCTTTGAAGATGGGCGGCCGCGTAAAAGACCGGTTTCGGTTGAAAGTTGCGCGTCAAGCCGGAGGAACCGTGGACGTGCGGCGTGTCGTCGTCGTTGAAGAAATAATAATAAGCGCGCTGGATGGGCAGGGTGGCGAACACAAGCCAAGAGCGGACCGTCCATTGCGCCTGTTGCTCCTCGGTCACGCCGACCCATTGCTTGAACTCCGCTTTTGGATCGGGCGCGCGGGTCGTCGCGTCGTAACCGAACTCGGTGAGCCAGACTTCCTTGCCCGGCGCGCGCGCGTCCCGCCACTCGCACAAGCGGAGGATGTCCGGGAGATACTCTTTCAGGCCCGGATCTTCCGGAAAGCTTCGTCGCCATGTGGGCCAGCCCTCCAGTTGCGCGTAGGAATGGATATTGAGAACGTCACACAGGGATTCCAATCCGGCGATGCAAGTGACCGACTTGGCATAATCATGACTTTTGCCCGTGGTGAGGTTGCATGTCGCCACCCGTAAGCGCGGATCGCCCGCTTTGAGTCCGCGCGCCATATTCTCGAAAATGACCCGGTAATCCGCGTCGGAATATTTGCCCGGTTCGTTGCCGATCTCGACCGCTTCCAGCAACGGCTTGGCTGAGGAGGGACCGAGCGCGCGGGCGATGCGTTCGCCGTAGGCGCGCGAGTCCGCCGTCAAGTCCTTCCACTGGTCGCGCTTCAAGCTCTCGAACATCAAACTCGCATTGACCCGCCAACCCTCGTTGCGCCACGAGCCGTACACTTGGTTCCAATCCACACCGTTGCGCGCCTGCGGGAAGGGCGTTTGGAAATCCGAGTCCTTGCCGAGATCCCACTCCACCGGATGATAGTCGCGCACCAGGCTTGCCACCGGCTGGTATAGCTTTGGTTTGAACTGCACCGTGTGGCCGTTGATCCCCATGAAATCCTTGAACAACGGCTTGGCCGGCGGTTCCGCCGCCCGCGCGTTCAAGGCCAGAAACAGCACTGCGGCCGCACCAAAAAATCTCGCTCCGGGCATGGAGACCATCCAAGCAAAGGCTCGGGAATGACGCGAGCGCGGATATCCGATGAGGCCATTTCATTGCCCCCGGGGAATTCCATCCTTTACAGCCCGGCGATGTTGCCGGAAGTTTTTGGCGCGCAAAATATGTCGAAGCACGCGGTTGAAATGGTGATTGAGCAGGCCACGCTGGAATTGCCAGACGTGAAGACGATCCGTTTGCAGTGGCCAGAAGGTTACAATCCCGAGTTCAAGACCGGGCAATTCATCACTCTCTACTGGCCGGACACCCCGGCCTACAAGCGCGCCTATTCCCTCAGCTCGTGCGCGCTGGACCGCGGGGCCTTCGAGGTGACCATCAAACGTGATGGCAAAATGGGCACCCGCATCGTGGATTGGGCCAAGCCCGGCGATAAAATGTTCGTGATCCCGCCCACCGGTCGCTTCCTGCCGGTGTTCGACCCGCCCGGACGCCACTTGATTTGCATCGCGGGCGGCTCGGGTGTGACGCCTTTCCGCGCGTTTGCCCGCGAGGCGGCGCGGCGGCAGCTCGACACGCGAATCACCATTCTTTACAGCGTGCGCACCACGAGCGACATCATTTTCGCGGAGGAGTTCCGGCAACTAGCCGCCCAAAACCCGAAAATTCAATTTCACGTCACCTGCACCCGGCTGGCGCCGGAGAACCCGTGGGTGGGGCGGCGCGGGCGTATCACCG
>CAZMLP010000014.1:0-1592 GCA_964566745.1 uncultured Verrucomicrobiota bacterium
TCCTTCGCTCCATCACACCGCACGCCCCGGTCACTTCCAATTTGCGCGCGTTAACCCGCAAATTTGACCACTTCGACGTCGCGGCGGCGCTCGATTTCGTCTCGGTGGACACCTACGCGGCGGTCAAAGCCCGCTCCTCCGAGCTGGCCTGCGACATCGACAAACTGCGCAGCCTGAAGAAGGAGGGCATCAAGACTCCGGACGGCGACGAGGGCTTTTGGGTGATCGAGCAAAAGGCCGGCAACGTGAGCTGGCAGGAGGTGAACTCGCTGGTGCGCCCGGGAATCGTGCGACTGCTCACGTACCAGCTGGTGGCGCGCGGTTGCAATGGCGTGCTTTACTTCTTGTGGCGGCAGCCGCGTATCGGCTCGGAGCGGTTCTACGGCGGCGTGCTGAGCCATGACGGGCGGGGCGACAACCGCGTTTACCGGGAGATCAGCCAGATCGGCGAGGAGTTCAAAATGCTTGGCCCGGTGCTCAAGGGGAGCAAGGTGGTGGCGGAGACCTGCATCCTGATCAGCCATGACAACGAGTGGGCGCTTCAGCAGCATCCGCAGCCCAACCAGCATTTCAGCCAGCACGAGCATTTGATGCTTTTTTACAACGCGCTGCACGACCGGAACATCCCCGTGGATTTTGCCCGGCCCACCGAGGATTTGTCCAAATACAAGCTGGTCATCGCCCCGTCGCTGCACCTGCTTGCGGGTGGCGAGGCGGACCGGTTGAGGCTGTACGTCCACAACGGCGGCACTCTGGTGGGCACCTTCAACACGGGTTTGGCGGACGAGCATCACATCGCGCCGGACAATGGTTATCCGCATGACATGATCGACCTGTTCGGCCTGGAGGTGCTGGAGTTCGATCCCCTGCCGCGCGGCGAGGAGAATCACCTCACCTTCAAGGGGAACTTTCCCGCGAGCCATCTCCATCCGGGCCGGCTCTGGTGTGACTTGATCGAGCCGAAGGAGTGCCAGGTGATCGCCACCTACGCGAAGGACTTTTACGCGGGCCGCCCCGCGATGACCATGAACAACTTTGGCGAGGGCAAGGCGATTTACATCGGCACCATGAGCCACCAGTTGTTTTATTATGACCTGGTCGTGTGGCTGCGGCAGTTGTGCAACCTGTTCCCGCTGCTCAAGGTCCCGGACACCGTGGAGGTGAGCATGCGGCAAAAGGACGGCATGAAATTTTACTTCCTGCTGAACCATCAGAACACGCCGGTGCGCCTGCAATTCTACAAGCCGGCGCACGATTTCCTGACCGGCACGACGGTGCAGGGAAATGTGGATTTGCCGCCGCACGGCGTGCTCATCATCGATGACCAGACGCAGGCCACGCCCCCTGCCCCCCCTCCCTCGCCCGCGCCTGAAACGGCGGACAGCCAGGCGTGAGATGTTCTATTCACGACGTCTCCATTCATGGCTCTTTAACAGTCTTTTGCGTGCGTGATTACAAATGTCCTTGGCAATTCCACTGGACGAGGCCACTCGCCTTTTCCAACCATGCAGACCATGTCAACACCTCTCCTCCAGGACCTGTTCGGGCCAAGCCGCGACGAAATCTGGCGACAGCTGGCGGGCGAAATGGAT
>CAZMLP010000015.1:0-3765 GCA_964566745.1 uncultured Verrucomicrobiota bacterium
CTAAATAAGCCTCCGGCCCCGTGCGAACCGGCCGGCAAATCTCCCGCCCGTTCGTGGCGTCCCAGACGCCGATCTCGCCATCGGCGCAAGCGGTCGCGACGCGCCGGCCATCCGCGCTGAAGGTGACCATGTTCACCAGGCCGCCATGCTGAATGGGCAGGCAGACGGGCAGGGGGAAACTGCGTTCCATGAGCACGGAAAGGATTCGCGCGGCCGCGACCCGGTTGGTGGGCTCCTTGCGCAGCACATTGGCCAAGTGCGCGAGCGCCGGGCTGACCCGGTCGTCCCGCAACAAATCCTCCGCTCCCTGCAACTCGAGTTGATTGACCGTGTGCTCGGCCCGCTCGCGTTCCCGCGCCTCCGCGTCGCGCGCCGTGGCAATGTGGACGGCTGCCGCCGTCGCCCCAAACGCCAGCGCCAGCAGCAGCACGATCACCGTTCCGCCCAACGTGGCCAACGCCGGCTCGCGACGGCACCAGCGCCACAGCATTTCGGCCAGGCCGATGGGACGCGCTTGAATGGATTTTCCGCCAAGGAACCGCTCCAGTTCCCACGCCAGCTCTTGCGCGCTTTGGTAACGACGCGCGGGCTCTTTTTCGAGACACTTGAGGCAAATCGTCTCCAGGTCGCGCGGGATGCCGGGATTGAGCAACCGGGGCGTGACCGGATCATTTTCCACCACTTGCCGCAAAATTTCCGGCAGCGAGCCCGCCACGAAAGGCGCGCGTCCCGTCAGCATGAAATAAAGGATCGCGCCAAGCGAATAGACATCACTGGCCGGGCTAAGCCGGCCGAATCTGGGGTCCGCCTGCTCGGGGGGCAAATAGCCGGGCGTTCCCAGCACTTGCCCGGTGACGGTCAGGTCCAACTCGCTGCTCAACTCTTTCGCCAGGCCGAAATCAGTCACGCGCGGCTCGCCGAAAGGATCGATCAGCACATTGGACGGTTTGAGGTCCCGATGAAGAATGCCGTGCTGGTGGGCGTGCTCGACGGTTTCCGCCACGGTTTTCAGCAGTGTCGCCGCCCGCTCCGGCACCAGAGGCCGCTCGCCGACAAACGCCGCGAGGTTCGGGCCGTCCATGTAATCCATCGAGAAATACATGACCCCGTCCTGGTCCCCGACCTCATGGATGGCGACGATGTTGGGATGCTGCAATCGCGCCGCCGCCGCCGCCTCGGTTCGGAACCGTTGCACATATTCCTTGCTTGCGAACTCGCCCGCCGAAAGCACCTTTACCGCGACCACTCGCCCCAGGCTGCGCTGGCGCGCCTTGTAGATCACGCCCATGCCGCCGCGCGCCACCTCCTGGAGCAATTCGTAATCGCCGAAGACGCGCGTGAAGAACGGGTTGCTGACGCGCGTGGTGTCACTCGCCGCGCCCGGCCCCGCCTGCAATCCCTCCGTCATGAGACAACGCGGGCACATCCCGCCCAGCGCGGGGTTCGTCAGCGCCATGCCGCATTTCTCGCAATTGCCGGACTGGCCCATGGTTGTGGCTGCCTGTGAACGCCTAGTGACCCGATAACGCCATCACCCATTTCTACGTGGAAAACGAAAAAAGGTTACCGCCGGACGGCGCGGGGCAAGGCGGATTGCTTTTTACCTGAAACAGCCTGCCGAGTCTATCGGAACGAAACCGGCCCTGCTGGAGTGCAATTCACGCGCTGATGGCCCCCAGCAAATGCCGTAACTCCTCCTCCACTTGCGCTTGATTCTCGACCGTTTGCGCGACTTCCTCCCGCAACAGCTCGCGAAAGCGCTGCCGCAGCCGGTGAACCGCCACTTTTACCGCCCCCTCGTTCATGCCCAGTGTTTGCCCCATTTCGGCGTAGGAAAGCCGCGCTTGCGGCCCCCAAATGAGCTGTTGCAGTTGCTGGTAAACGGCGGCGCGACCGGTCGAGTCATAGTCCTTTTTCAGCCGGCCCAAAGTCCGCTCCAGCAGGGCCTCCGCCCAGCGGCGGTCATAAAGCCGGTCGGGCGACAAGTCGTCCGCCGGTTCCGCGCTATAGCGGTTCTCGGCGTCTTGCGGGTCAAACGGGGTGAAGCTCACGCCGCCGCCGCGTTTTTGCCGGTTCGCCCGGCGCCACTCCTCGGTCAGGAAATGCTTGAGCGACGAGAGAAGAAACGTGCGAAAACGTCCCCGCTCCCGGTTCGCCAGCGCGAAATAGCCGCGCTCCAAAAACCGCGCGAAGAATTCCTGGGTCAAGTCTTGCGCGTCCTCGGGCGATTGCCCTTGCCGCCGCGCGAAGGCGTAAAGCGGGAACCAATAGGTCTCGCACAACTCGCCCAGGGCCTTGCGAATCGCGGTCGAGGATCCGTGCCCGGCGGCGACCACCACGCTCCAGTTGGTGGTTTTGAACGACTCCTGCCCGGCGGGTTTGGACGCGTCATTGGTCATTGACGACGCCCACGCAAACACAATTCGGGGGTGGATTCAAATTGAAACCCGCGAGAAGACAAATCGGCATAATCGTCCTCCTTGCATGGAATCTCCAGTTTCCCCATTATCAAGTCAATTATCTAAATGTGTGCGCGGCCGGGGAATGGAGATGGATTGACCACCACCCGATGACCTCGCAGAAGAAGACGGCGTGAACTTTTTGCGAAAATTATTTGGCGGAAGCAAAACACCCGCCCAAACAACACAGGTTCACCCGTCGGCGCCGCCCGCGCCGACGGGCGAGGCCGCTGCTCTAAAGGCTTGGGATGCTTATGGCCGCGTGTGTGAGATTCCACGTGAAGCGTGGCGCACCAATGTGCTGCCGGAGAATTTTCGAAACAACTGGAATAAGCCCGACGAACTGTCTGGATTGATTCATGGCGCCTTGAACGACGGGTTTATTCTCGATTGCCTTGAGCCGGCACGACAACTTTATCGTATCGATTCCCAACGAAAGCGCGCCGCCACCTTCCTTGCAGTCGTTCTACTGCAACTAAAAAAGAACGACGAGGCGGAGAAGATAATCAACGAAACATTGAGTAATGAGGGCGAGGACGGAAATCTGCTGACAAATCTAGCCAAGGTTTACCACGGCCGAGGTGATGGACCATTGGTGGAAAAAACGCTTTGGCGTGCTTTGTGTTTGGACCCGAACTTGGAAAATGCGTTGGGCTGGTACCTGGCCATCGAACGTGAAAGAGGAGGAGAGAAGGCGGCACTTGAGAGGATGGGGATGGTGGGCGGCTTGTCCGGCAGTTGGCGCGCCCAAGTCTGGCTCGCTCGTGCCGCGCTGCAAGCGCGTGACTTGGAGACCGCGCTGGGGCTTTACAAAAAGGCTCTCGCCAATACTAGAGGCCACCCGCCCGAAGAACTTCTGCGACAAATTAGTGGTGACTTGGGGAATGCGGGCCATTTACCGGAAATACTACAACTGGCGGAACCGCATTTCTCCGCCGCGCAGCATGGTGTTCTTGTGGGTAACAATCTCATCAAGACACACGTTGACCTTGGCCAACTTGACGCTGCGCAGCGCCTCCTTGACCAGCTCTATGCTTTGCAGCGACCCGATTGGCGGGAAACTTTGGCCTATTGGGACACCGAAATTGCCAAGGCGCGTCTTGAACTGGATGATTTGGATCTTAAAGCCTCTTTGCAATCGCGCATGCTGTTACTTGAAGGTCCGATTTGGCTTAAACCGGATTCGCCCGCGAATGAATTGTTTCTTGCCACCCCGCGTCCTGAAACAAGTATCGCTCTCCTGGGCTCTAGCATTGAGCAAGCCACCAACTCAAAGCGAGTTCGGCCGGAACTTTCGGACGCGCCC
>CAZMLP010000016.1:0-5410 GCA_964566745.1 uncultured Verrucomicrobiota bacterium
GACGCAGCTCCACGTCAAGCGCCGCCGCCGCTCGTAAACGAATCGATTCTTTCCACACGCTCCTTTCGCTTCGCGGAAGGAGCGTTTTTTATTGTCCAAATGGATGGTCGGAAAGACTGCGCACGTCATTGGCCGCGGAAATGCCGCAATGTCCCGGGCGGGGATTATTTCCCGGGCGATCCACGAGGCGCGGAAAATGTGAGCCGTTCCGAATTTCCTCAACGGCGCCGTCATCCGCTCCAGTGCCAATCAATAAAAGACGTAGTAATCCTCGTTGCTTCCCAGGCGCAGCTCCCATTTCATCTGGCCGGTCGAATGGGCTGCCACATGGCCATCCGCGTAACCCAAATTGATATTCCGGATTTTGCCGGCAAATGAGTGTGCTCCGCTGGCAGTGACGAAGGAATCCCCTGACGGATCTTTTGCGCCGAGCATCCAGTCCGAGATGATGGGGCGGGTTGAAATCGTCGCGTCGTCAATTTTGGACGGCCAAGGCGTCTTCAAACGGGCGGGAAGGAGCAAAGCATCCGGGTAGGTCAACGCGGGCGCGCCTTCCATGCTTCTTGGAACCCACCAATTCAAATCCCCGCCCCCATATTTGGCATGCTGGGTGTCTGTGAAGTATTTGACATAATCGTCAATGGTTTCCATGGGCTTGCCCGTCTTCGATTGGAAGAATTCTGACGCGTTCTGCCATCTTTGTCGCAGCGGGCAAAACCACATTTTGGCCTGGTTAATCCCGTGGCTCTCCATCGCCTTCAACATGGGCAGTGCGACAATCCACGGATTCAAGCTGCTGAAATTCTTGAGCTGCGTGGATTCCGTGGGCAGTTGGAACGAGGGCAGTCGGCCTCTGGAGTCCTCGCCCGCGTAAAGCGCCGCGGCGAGGGCGAACTGCTTGTAATTGTTGGCGCAGATGGTTCCGCGCGACTTGAATTTCCCGTAAGCGAGCGCGGGAAGGAGCATGCCCGCGAGAATGCCGATAATCGCAATCACCGCGAGTAACTCGATGAGTGTGAATCCATGTCCGGCCGATCGGTGGCTTGGCATGGTGGTTCGACAGGGGCTGGTGAAATGGATCACGTGGCGGAGGCTCGACGGACGGCCGGCAGGCGGGACTGAAAAATCCCTGAAACGCTTCTCAACCAAGTTGGTCAAACCACTGTGAGTCATTTTGGAGCCTTTGGCAATTGACCCGGCCTGTGTGGTCCGGCTGAAATCATTCAAATCATCGCAAGAACGTTCAACTAAAGTCGCATGCATTTCGCTCACAAAGGAAACCGAGGGTTAAAGCGGAATAGAACGGCTGTGGCCTGTTTGGCTGCTGCCGGAATGGCCCTCGCGCAAGCCGCCGCCGCTGACGCGGTCACCGCGCACACCACCCTGGTCAATGACTGGCTCCGGGAGAAATATCCCGCCGCCAGCGCGTGGGACGTGGGCGGGTGGGTCCGGGCGCAGGTGGATGTGAAAAGCAACGCGGGCATTTCTCCCGACCAGGCGCCGGACAAGGATTTCATTCGCAACCAAAGCGTGGACAACACGGTCTTTTTCCTCCGCGAGAAGGTTCATTTGGGTTACCAGCACGAGTGGTTCAAGGCGTACGTCGAGGCGCGCGATAGCTCAACCAGCGGTGACAGTCGCAACCCGAATCCCTTCTCGGATGTCTTCGATCTGCATCAAGCCTATGTGACGCTTCGTAATCCGAAGGAATTCCCGGTCTCCCTGAAGGTTGGGCGGCAGCAGATGAGCTATGGTGACGAGCGGTGGGTGGAGGTGGCCGAATGGAACAACCTGGAGCGCGCGTTCGACGCTGCAAAACTTCGCTACGAGAGCGAGAAGTTTTGGGTGGATGGCTTTGTCAGCCACTATGTGATGCCTGACAACGGCAACTTCAACCAGGCCAACTGGCACGATCTTTTCTCCGGAATATACGCCTCGAGCCGCAAACTCGTTCCCGGACTCGAGACGGATCTCTATTTCTTTTCGCGCAATGCCAACCCGGCCTCCGCGACGATTGCCAACACGAGCGGAGCAGGCGTGGCGGCGCGCGATGTTTATACCATCGGCGCGCGGCTCAAGTCGCTACCGGGACAATTTAAAGGGTGGGATTTCGGCACGGAAATTGCCGGGCAAGTGGGCAGCGTGAACCAGGGCGGGGTCCGCCTGGAGCACGAGGCGCTCGCGGCGAACGCGATGGGCGGTTACACTTGGACCAACGCTTTTGGCATGCCGCGCGTTGGGCTGGATTACACGTATGGCTCGGGGGACAGCAATCCCACGGACAACAAGCACGGCACATTCGATCTTCTCTTCGGCGCGGCGCACAAGTTTTACGGCATCATGGATGTGACCGGCATTCGCAACACGCACAATCCGGGCGTGAACTTCACCCTGAAGCCGCATAAGAAATTAAACTTGCGCCTCGATTATCTTGCGTTCTGGCTGGCGGACACGCATGACCTCACTTATGCGGAGGTGGGAAAGGGCCGCACGTTGAACGGCTATGGCATCAAGCCGGGCAACAGCAGTTTTTTTGGCAGCGAGATTGATTTTATCGCGAATTGGGCGGCAACTTCCTTCCTGAGTTTGCAGGCGGGATACAGTCACTTTTTCCCGGGCGACTATGTCAAACAATCCGTCGCGAGTGTGCCTGCCAATGGCGGGGCAGTGGCTGCCGATTACTTTTACGCGATGACCACCCTGAAATTTTGAATGAAAGCACGCTTCCTCATCAATGGAGTTTTGGGTTTTGCCGCGCTGTTTCTGTCCGCGGCGGAGGCCCCCGCCCCAGCCGCGCCAAAACCGATGGATGTGGGCGGAATTGAGAAATTCTTCCAGTTGAGCACGAACCTCTATTCGGGCGCCGCGCCTGAGGACGACAAGGCGTTCACCGCGTTGCAAAAGCTCGGCGTCAAAACGATCATCAGCGTGGATGGCTCAAAACCCAACGTCGAGTTGGCGCACAAATACGGCATTCATTACATCCACTTGCCGCACGGCTACGATGGCATTCCCGCGAAAACCGAGCTGCGGTTGGTGAAGGCCGCGCGCACCGCGCCGGGGCCGATCTTTATCCACTGCCATCACGGCATGCATCGCGGTCCCACGGCGGCGGCGGTGATCTGCATGGCGGACAACGGCTGGACGGCGGCGCAGGCGGAGGCGTTCCAAAAAACTGCTGGCACGGCGACAAATTACACCGGTCTCTTCGAAACCGTCCGGCGCTTCAAGCCGCCCACTGCTGCCGAGGTGGGCGCCATTCCGGCGGATTTCGAAGAGGTCGCCAAACTCCCCGGCTTGGTGGACGCGATGGTCGCCATCGACGAGCAATGGGACATCTTGAAAGCCGTGCGAAAAGCCGGTTACCAGGCGCCCAAGAATCATCCCGACGCGCAACCGGCGGGCACGGCGGTGATTCTCACCGAGCATTTCCGTGAATCGCAACGCCTGGACGATTCAGTCCAGCGCGGTCCTGAATTTTTGGCCAAACTCCAATTTGCTGAAAAAGTCACCCGCGAAGCGGAAGCGGCGTTGCGCGAGTTTGCCACCGCGCCCACAGCGGAGAACAAGGCGGGCTTGGATCGCCGGTTCGACGCGCTGGCGCAAACCTGCTCCGGTTGCCACAAGTTCTATCGCGACCGGAAGCCGTAAGCTTTGCCGTTCGGGACAGGTCGGGACGGTGCGCCGAGAGTATTCGCCTCGGCTACAGGCATTCGCCAATCAAACGGCGCCATTCGGGCTCTTGCCCGCCAGAACCGGCCATCATGGCAACGCCCAGTTGATCGGACCGGTCGGCAAGCTCCACCGACCAGCGATCCTCCCCGCAGCAGGCGCATTGGCCGGTCCACAACCATGCGCTCGCAACGCCCTTGGTGGATAGATGGAAGCCCACGTCGTCTCCGTGAAAGAACTCCATGCATCCGGTGGCGGGTTCCTCGCGGAGACGGGGAGTCCAGTGAACCGCGCGAACCAACGCCGGGCTGTAGTGAGCCAACCGGAGCTGAAAACCAGACCGCCCGGCGGCTTCCAGCAACCGGACCGGGAATTCGGGTGGCAACAGCCGGACATGGGTGAACCCCGCTTCCCATCGGGCGCGCAGCCACGGAATCCGGCTGGCGAGCCGGTCACGCTGCCGCTTGGCCCAAGCGTGGTTGGGAGAGTACCACGGCCGGCCTTCCTCGGGAGTGGATTGATGGGCCAGCACAAATTGCTCGAAAAAATCGCGATTCACGCCTGCGGGCAACAACACGCGTTCGAATATAGTGCCCGAAACATTCCGCGCCTCCAAACCGTGCAACACTCCCGCCAAGGATGCCTCCCGCACGGCCCAGAGAGTGGCGTACTCGGCCAGGTTGGGGGTGTAAGTATTGTGTAAATCCGAAGGAGTAACGGGGTTCAGCCAGTTGTTCAGCTTGGGCACGGGGCCGAGCTTTCCCAGCACGGCAATGGGATTCCGAGTCAAGTGGAGCACCTCGCCAAAGAGCGACAATCGTTCAAACCAGGCGCGCGGAGTGGTGGACAATCCCACTCGCACCACGCCGCCCGGGTCGATGCGCAAACAATGGGGCTGGATTCGCTCCTCGTCCCTGGATTCGTGATCTTTCAGCGGACGCCAAGTGTCGGCGCGTTGCCGTTCGATGTCCTCGTCGAGGCGGAAAAAAGGGTCGGATGACATAGGGATTCGTGTTGGTGGGGCCATTCAGGCATCACTGATGCGCGGCCACGTGCCGGTTGAAAAAGTAGCCGGGCCTTCCGGGGTCGCGCCCTCGACCGTTTGCCAAAAATTGGCGGGACATTGCTTTTTGGGTCTCTGGTTCAAAAAAGCGGGAACCATTTGGATCGGCGAGTGTCCAAGTCCAGACTGGTTGTTTCTTGAATGAAGTTGGTCACATATTAAGTTCGGCATCTGGAAATGTTTCAATTTACCCATCCCCAATGGCTCTGGCTGCTGCCACCTGCCTTGGCATGGGTATGGTGGCTGGCCCGGTCCTCCTACGTGCATGCCAGTCCCGGTCGGCGTTGGGTGGCCGGAGGCACTCGTTTTGTGGTCACGGTTGCCTTGATTCTGGCGATTGCGGGTTTTCAATGGCGCACGGCGATCCGCGAGATGAGCGCCCTGTTCATCCTCGACCGATCCGACAGCGTGCCTTCCGCCCAACAGGAACAAGCCCGGCAATGGGTGAGCCGCGCGGCAGCGGACAAGAAGTCCGATGACCGCGCCGGGTTGGTGGTGTTTGGGTCCGAGGCCAGCATCGAGGCTTCTCCCTCCATTGCGTTAAACGCGGAAAAAATCGAGACGGTGGTGCCGGCGGGGCGAACGGACATTGCCTCGGCGCTGCGGTTAGCGACCGCTGCCTTCCCCGAGCGCGGCCAACGCCGGGCGGTCCTCCTCTCGGACGGGAATGAGAAC
>CAZMLP010000017.1:0-1862 GCA_964566745.1 uncultured Verrucomicrobiota bacterium
TTCCACGACGCCCTCGACGAACGAGTTGACCACCTGGAGCATCTGGGTGATGTAACGGATAAACGATTGGACCGCCCGATAGATGGCAATGGCGCTGTTGATCACCGCCATGATGCCCGTGGGATCGAGCATGCTGAGCAGGCGCGTCACCACGGCGTTGATGATCCGGTCCACGATCCAGTTCTTCACCGCGTCGAGCACAGTGTCCCACAAGTTCGAGAGCTGCTCCTGAATCTTGTCCCAAATCGCCGCCATGCCCCGTTCCTGCACATCGCGGATAAAGGTCCAGATACCCTCCAGCCGGTCGATCATGGAGCGGATGCGGGCGACACGCTCCGGGCCAATGCGCGGATGCGCCGCCAGCTTCTCCCAAATTTTGTCCATGGAGATGCCCAGCACGGCGAGGACCCAGGTTATGACTCCCTGCAATGAGAAGTCGGTCAGCACCGGGACGCCAGCGTCCTGCAACTCGCTCATCAACCAGCCGGTGACGCCGTTCAGCAGGTGCGTGAGGATGTTGTCGAAGAACTGCGTGAAGCCTTGCTTGATGGCACGCAGCAAATTCTTCAGGAAACCCGCCGGGTCCGACTTGATCAAATGGAACGCCTGCCGCGTCCGCGCGATGATGTTCGTGATCAAGTCGACCGGGAAGTTCATGATCTGCAAGATCACTTCCACCACGATCTTGACGATCTCGATCACGAACGCGATCAGGCGGCCAATCGGCTCGCCGAACGTCGCGACGATCCGCTCGAACGCCTGAATAGGATGCGCCAGGTCGCGCAGGCTGAACGAATTCCACAAGTCGATGAACAACTGGAGGATCGACTCCGGCGTCATGTTCAAGCGATCCACCGCCGCGTAGATACGGGCCGTCGTGCGATCAATCGCGCCCGACTCCTTCATCTGCTGGAACTGCTGCTCGCCCCCCTCCATCAGGCTCATGAACCCATGGATAATGTTCTCGATCGAGCGCGACACCCGGTTGCCGGTGAACGGGTTGCGCCCGATGATCACCGTCACCAGAAAATAGCCGCGCACCGTCCGCGCATAGGCGGAAAGCCGCGTCATCAAGACTTCCTTGATGACCCGCAAGATCTCGACCGCGACATCAACGATGTAGTCGGTCACTAGTGTGACCGGCGCGGCGAATTGATCGTAAATCTGGTTGAAGGTCTCGACGGGCGAGGCCAGCGACTCGATGGTTACGATGTCCCAAAGGTTGCTAAAGGCGGCGCGCAGTTGCTGGTATGCCGTGGTAAAGACGGCGATGCCCCGGTCGATGAATCCGGCAATCCGCGCAAACGTGCCGGTCTCCTGCATTTGCTGGCGCTGCTCGCGCCCCTCCTCGGAGACTTCCAGGAGCGCATTGAGAATGTTCGTCCCGTTGCGCGGCACCTCCTCGTTGGTCACCGGGTCGTGCCCCAAGGCGACACACAGAAGCGGATAAAGGCGCGGGATTTGCGAACGGACGAAGGCAACAATCTCGCGCAACATGATCCGCTTGATCATGTCGAGAAAGTCCACCGCCGCGTTCGTGACGAACGTGACGATGCTGGTCACCACCGAGTGGAACAAGTTCGCCACACGGTCGAACACGGCCTCTGGATCGCGGGCGTCCGAGAGCGAGATGCCATCCCAGAAGCGGTCGAAGCTTTCGCCAATGCCGGAGGCCAGGCTTTGCAGGTCACTAATGCGCGCATCCAGGTAACCGGCAAGATCACCCACGATGCCGAGCCGCTCGATCACCGCCTGGAAAAGATCCCCGGCTGGTAACAGGTCTAGCCCGGCATAGAGCAAGTTCCGGCCATTTCGCTCCACTTGCTCACCCGTGATCGGGTCCTCCCCGAGGATGAAGGTGA
>CAZMLP010000018.1:0-3048 GCA_964566745.1 uncultured Verrucomicrobiota bacterium
GCCATTGCGTTGAGCCAACTGCAGGCGGACCCGGCCACCACGATTCCGCTTTTGATTAAACTTCTTGGTGATACCCGCGATGATCTGCCACCCGCCGCCGCCGAGGCGCTGGGAAACTATGGCACGCAGGCGAGGGCCGCCGTTCCCAAATTACTGGAGCTTTTGAAGGTTCCGGACAAGGAGTTGCGCCACGCGATCAACGGCGCGCTTCCGAAAATTGACCCCGAGGCGGCGAAGAGGCTGCAGAGTCCGTGAGCCCCGGCAGCTCACCTTTGCCACTCAAGCCAATGGGCGAAGAGCCATTTGACGAGCGGGGTGAGTCGCGTGCGCGACCAGGCGTCGCCGAGCTTGCGCAACGCTTCCGCATGCGTCGGGTAGGGGTGGATCGTCGCGCCGAGTTTGCCGAGGCCGATCTTGCCATTCATCGCCACCGCCAGCTCGCAGATCAAATTGCCCGCGTGCTCGCCCACCACCGTCGCGCCCAGGATTTGATCCGTGCCGCGCTTGACCAGCACCTTGGCAAAGCCCTCCGTCGTCCCATCCAAAATCGCGCGATCCAACTGCGCGAACTCCTGGGTAAAAACATCCACCGAAATGCCACGTTCCTTCGCCTCGTGTTCACTCAATCCGACATGCGCCAACTCGGGTGATGTATAAGTGGCCCATGGCACGAGCAAGTCACTGGTCCGTTTGCGCCCGTGGAAGAGAGCGTTCTGGATCACTAACCGCGCCATGAAATCCGCCGCGTGCGTAAACTGGTGCTGGCCGCACACGTCTCCACAAGCGAAGACGCGCGAGCTCGTCGTTTGCAGACGGTCATTGACGATCACTCCACGCGCGCCGACTTGCACTCCCGCGACGTCAAGCCCCATGCCCTCGACGTTTGGAACGCGACCGGTGGCGACGAGCACTTGATCGGTAATCACGACGTGTGGCTGGCCGTGCGATTCAAACAAAAGACGCGCGTCCTCCGTCGCCGATTCCGCGCGCAAATCCTTCGCGCAACAAAGCAACTTTACGCCATCGCGAGCCAAGGCCGACTCGATCACCGCCGCCGCGTCGCGATCCTCCCGGGGCAGGATGCCGTGGTGGTTCGCGATCAACGTCACCTCCGAGCCAAACCGCGCGAAAGTCTGCGCCATCTCGCACCCGACCGGACCGGCGCCGATGATCGCCAACCGCTTGGGCAGTTCCGTGAGGGAGAACAGCGTCTCATTCGTGAGATGGCGAATCTTGTCCAAGCCGGGAATGGTTGGAACCGCCGCCCGCGCGCCCGTGGCGATCACTCCCCGCGCAAAGCGCAGCATGCGGTCGGCGACTTGAATTTGCCCCGGTCCAGTGAACTGCCCCTGGCCGATAAAGACATCCACGCCGAGTTTACGGAAGCGCGCAGCGGAATCGTGTGGGCTGATCTCCGCGCGCAAGCTCCGCATACGTTCCATAATGGCCGGAAAATCGACGGACACCTCGCCTGGGATGCGCGCGCCAAATTTGCCCGCCTCACGCGCTGCTGCAATCGCGCGAGCGCAACGGACCAACGCTTTGGAAGGCACGCAGCCGGTGTTCAGGCAATCGCCGCCCAGGAGATGCCGTTCAATCAACGCCACCTTCGCGCCCAGTCCCGCCGCTCCCGCCGCCGTGACCAAACCCGCCGTGCCACCGCCAATCACCACGAGATTGTAACGGCCAGTCGGAGTCGGATTCACCCAATCCGGCGGATGAACATTGCTCCAGAGACGGCGGTTCGGCTCGTCCCAGGGAGTCAACGGCGGGTTGTCGGGAAATTTAGCCATGCGCGGGAGATTCAGGACCCGTGCGTTGGTCCAGGGCACGCCGGGCAATGCGCGTGACCAGCAGCGTCACCACCACGGTGGCGATTAGGCCAGCGCCATAAAGGATCCATTGGGCGGGGGTGCGCTCGCGACCGGCCACGGTTTGCGCGAGCGATCCTAAATAAACATACATCACCGTGCCGGGCATCATGCCAATCCACGAGGCGATAATATACGTGCCCAATCCCACGCGCGTGACACCAAAGGCATAATTCAGCAGTGTGAACGGGAAGAGGGGCGAGAGGCGTGCGAGAAAGACAATCTTCCAACCATCTTCCGCGACCGCGCGATCCATCGTCGCAAACACGCTGCGCCCCGCGAGCTTGCGCGCCACCCAATCCCGCGCGAGGTGGCGCCCAGCGAGAAACGCCGCTGTGGCACCGAGGGTGGACGCCACCGAGACCAGCGCCGAACCCGCCGCCACGCCGTATAGTGCGCCGGCTCCGAGCGTCAATGCGGAGCCGGGAATCAGCAGCACGGTCGCGATGACGTACAACACGACGAACACCACCCAGCCTGCCGCCCCAAAACCGCGCGCCCATTCCAGCGCGGTATTCAACCAAGGCCGCGCGAGAAGACCGAGCACAATCAAAGTGGCCACCACCATCACCACGAGAATCCGGCCGGCACCGCCGATTTGCCGTTTTCCGGTCGCCGAATTCTCTAAGATCGCCATTTGCTTGGATGAGAATAACGCTCCGGCTTGATTCACACCAATCTTCTCCATCGCCGGTCATCGCGGCTCGCCAAGCTTGACCCTGCCTCGACGGGTCCACATTCTGCGGCGCGTTATGGTTTTATCCGAGACGCTGCTGGCCAGCCTCCGCCGCATTGCCGGGCCAGGCAATTTGCTGACGGCCCGCGAGGACTTGATCCCCTATTCCTTCGATGGGACGGCGGCGCTGCAACAAATGCCCGGTTGCGTGGTGCTGGTGGAGAACGCCGCGCAGGTGGGCGGGTTGCTCAAACTGGCAAACGCGGAGCGGATCCCCGTGGTGACGCGCGGCTCGGGCACGGGTCTGAGCGGCGGCAGCTTGCCCTCCGCGGATTGCATCGTGCTCGGCACCGCGCGCATGAACCGCATCCTGGAAGTAGATAGCGCGAACCTCACCATTCTCGTCGAGCCGGGAGTGACCACGCAACAGGTCGCGGACGCGGCCGGGGCGGCGGGCCTGTTCTACCCGCCGGACCCGGGATCGATGAAGATTTCGACGAT
>CAZMLP010000019.1:0-12423 GCA_964566745.1 uncultured Verrucomicrobiota bacterium
ATGGTTCTCATCGCGGTGAGGTCGATTGCCATGCGAAGTGTCATTCCAATTGAACCTGCTGATTATTTGACGGAAGCATCGGTCGTGCCCGCAGGTTGGTCGGTCCGCTTGAAATCCAAGTTTAGCTTGTGTCCGCCTTGATCCCAAGTGCCAACCAGCGTCTGGTTGTTGTTGGTCAGCATGGCTGTATAGACACAATGCAACGCGGGTAGTTCAAGCCGCAGCTGGGCGTTGGTAAAAATGACACTGCCCACTGGTATGTCGTTGGCGCCTTGGTCAAGACTGTCCAGCGTGGCGCGATAGGAGCCATCCGCTTTGCGGCCGATCTTGATGCCCAAGCGCAACCCCGCGTCGGGCAGTCGCAAGGTCCCGCTCCAAAACCCGTTTACATCCGCTTTTCCTTTGGGCGGGCTGAATGAAAGCTCCTTGTCCGCGAGCACATCATAATTCCGGGGAGCCTTGGACCTGGTGAGCTTCAACGGGAAATCGTGATTACCTTGGGTCCAAGTGCCATCCATAACCGAGCCGTCGTCGTTCAAGTTGGCTTTGAATTGGGCGCCCAGCGCCCCCCAGGCAATCTTGACGTCCGCCCCTTCCCGCGCAATGGAGCTAGTGCGGATTCCCCGGGCGCCTTGGTCCACCACGTCCAGTTCCCCGAAATATTCGCCCGTTTTTGTTTTTCCGATTTTCACGTTGAAGTTGAGTTTTTGACCGGGCACCTCCAGCGCGCCCGACCAATAGCCATGAATGTCCTTTGTTCCGGGAACAGCCTCATAGGAGAGCTCCTGGGTGGACGGATCCGCCGGAGGTTGCGTGGAATGCGTGAATTTCACAGGCACCGGCTTGAAACCGAAGCGCCAACTGCCGGAAAGCTCGGTGCCGTCGTTGCTCAATTGGCCAGTGAACACGCTGCCCATGCTGTCCACCTCCAGACGGACCTCTGGCGCATTGAACAAGATGGCGTTCACGGGCATGGTCCGGTTTGCCATGTCCGGATTTTTTAGCACGCCGCTCAATGTGCCGTCCGCCGCTTTGGTGATCTGGATCAGCATGCGCATCTCGTTGGGGCCAAGGCTGATGGCGCCGGACCAATAACCGGTGAGAGCGGCGGCGGCGCCTTGGGGGACGGCGGCGTGAAGCGCAATTGATATTCCTGCGAAAAGTAATCCAAAGGACAGGCGCAATAGACTCATGAGACGCAAGTTACGCGGTTGCGAAGCAAGGAGCTCCGGGGTGTCGTTACTCAACCGTAACCTATGACACCGAAAAAACTCAATCGTTGCGAAAAATCGAGACTTTAAATCGGTGAAAGACGCACCGTCGGAGTGGAAAGACGGTCAAGGTTTTATGAAGTTGGGCTTATGCATGAAGGCATTGCACCAGAATAATTTATTCTTCGATAACTGGAAAGTGGCCTTTCGTCGAATGGATGGCTCAAATAATGCTGATTTTTCGGTTAGCTTGGCGTGATTTTTCTATTTGTTTTTGAAACAGACGGTGAAGGGATTGCAGGGCGGTTTTTCACCGTCAAAAGCACGCGAGAATTTGGTCCGGCGTGAGTCGGCATGATTTCTACCGTGGCGAGTACTCGGTAGAGCCTGGGATCAGGAGGGGGATTGGGTTGCATAGAACCCGGTCCCCCTCTTTTTTGGAGCAGTCTTAAATTCCACAATTCTGAGGCAAGCGTTTTTTCCCGCGTTCCACACCAGCCTAAATTGGCTTTGACGGGCTTCCCATGATTTCAAAGTGCGACCCTTGGCAATCTGCCACGCGTTGTGGAGATCATGGCCAAGGAGTGCGTTCCAAAATCGACCTGGGGGGCTTGATTCGCCAAAAAACGGTCTGACAACCGGGATCCGCGGTGACGTCAACATAGCCAGGCCGATCCCGGCGCCTTGCGTGATAAAGGAAACGTCCCTTTTCATGAATTCAAGGATGCGATCGATGAGTTGCAACAATTTGCGCGTTTTCGAGGTCGCGATCCATGCGCAGGCCAAACGGTGCAACAACCTTGATTGGGCTTGATTCCTGGTTTTCCAGTTTTCCCCACCAAGGCAGGTTTCGGTGGAGGAATGCGATCAACTCCCCGCTCTGGCAATAGAGACGTGTTTCGATTGGCCCGGGTTACAATTTGGCGGTCATTGCTTTTTTGAGGAGCGGAGGAGCCGGGTTCGGGGACGACGGATTGCTCCGCTTCGGCTCATTTGGAGATTCTTAATTCTCCAGGAACCGAAGAGGCGAGTTTTTCCAGCCAATGCGCGGGATTGGCCTTTGCCTCCCGCACGCTGGTGAACCCGGGCGCGAGGGCGTGGACGGCGGTAAAGACCTTACTCAACTTGGGCAGATCGTTCAGCACGCCGGAAATGACCATGCAGGGAATCTTTTTACGACGGCAAAGCGCGCCGATCTCGCCCACGCCTTTGCCCATGAGCGAGGATTTGTCGGTCGATCCCTCGCCGGTAATGACCAAATCGGTCCGGCGCAACAGGTCCGGCAGTTTGGCTTGCGCGGCGAATAGGCCGAAGCCCGGCTCCAATCGGGCGCCCAGAAAGGCCGCCAAGCCGAAGCCCAAACCACCCGCCGCGCCCGCTCCCGGTTCTTTGGCATAGTCGCGCGGCGTGGTCTCTTTCATGACTGTCGCGAGGCGGCGCAAGGCGCGCTCGGCGAGAGGGAAGTCTTCCGGGCGCAGTCCCTTTTGCGGGCCGTAAATCCGCGAACAACCACGCGGCCCGAGCAAAGGATTTTGGACATCGACGGCGACGGTGATTTCGCTAACGGATATACGCTGGGCAGGAGGGATTGCCTTGGCAAGTTGATGCAGGCGCGTCCACGCGAGGATCTCGTTTCCCTCGCGATCCAGAAAATTCCAGCCAACGGCCCGGGCGAGCCCGAAGCCGCCGTCATTGGTGGAACTGCCGCCAATGCCGATGAAACAACGGCGCGCGCCCGCTTTGGCGGCGGCTTGGAACACCGCGCCGAGCCCAAAGGTATCCAACTCGAAGGGATGAAATTTGCCCGGCGGCAACAGGGCCAATCCACCGACGAGAGCGGCCTCGATCACCGCCGTGCGGCTTTTGGCGTCCCACCACCACTGCGCCGATTGGGGACGATGGGCGGAATCAACCGTGCGAATGGCGCGAGGTTTTGCGCCCAGCACACGACTCATCTGGCTGCCAAAGCCATCGCCGCCGTCGCTCATCGGGAGCAAGGTGAGGGAATCATTCGGGCGGACTCGCTTCCAGCCGCGCGCCAGTGCTTTCGCGGCATCACCGGCCGTAATGGTGCCTTTGAACTTGTCGGGGATGATGAGGATGCGGAGAGATTGATCCATTCCAAATTTCCTTCGTTATCGTGAAATCGTCCGGACGCGCGGCAGGGACGCGTCCCCACCGTGGTAATGGCTGCATCAGGCCGCGGCGGAGAACCGTGTTTTCACTTCGGTCCCACGCAATAAAGGCGGCTGTTTGTGCGGATGAACAAATGACCGTGGGCGACAGAAATGGCGGAGCGGGTCATGTCGTCGCCGTCCTCGCCCATTGGAATGGTGCGGATCACCTCGCCTTTCGCCGCGTCCACCACGGTTACGTCGGCGGCAAAGTTCATGAGGTAAATCTTGCCATCGCCCGCCGTCGGGGAGGCCTCGTATTTGGAGCGGCCGGGAGTTTCCAGGGTCCATTTCACCTTGCCGGTCTTCGGCTCGACGCGTGAGAGCGCCCGGCGTCCATCGCTCAGGACGAAGAAATCGCCGTCATAGAAAAGCGGTGTTGGCACGTCGCTGGAAACCTGTTTTTGGTTGTCGCTTTTCCAGGCAAGCGCGGACTCGTCAAGGTCGCCCGACAAGCCGGCCTTCACCGCGTAAACCGGGGCGCCCTTGGGAGCACAACCCAGGATGATTCCATCACCCGCGACGGGGGAGGGGACAAGCCGCCAGTGACCAATCTTGGAAGGATTCCAGGAAATGGAGCGCCAAAACTCCTTGCCGGTCTCGGGATCGTGCCCGCTCAAACGGTCGCCGCCCGCGATCAAAATTTCCTTTCGCCCGTTGAATTCAAAGGGAATGGGCGTGGTGTAAGCCTCGCGCGCCTCTTGCACCGCGTCCGTCGGGCGGACGTGCCGCCAAAGCGTTTTGCCGCTGGCGGGGTCAATGGCCAGGATGAACGACTCGCCGTTCTGGACGCCTTTTCCATGAACCGGCGTGTCACGTTGCAACACGGGCAAATAGAGTTTGCCGCCCCAGAGCAGCGGCGTGGCCGAGAAAGTCCATTGAAACGCGAATTCACTGTAATCCTTCTGGATATTGCGCGCCCACTGCTTCTGGCCGGAATGATCGAAGGCGATCAGGTCGCCCGTGCCAAAAAAGAAAATCACGCGCTCCGGGCTGGCCACGGCGGAAGGGGAGGCGTAGTTGCTTTTCTCGTCCCGCGAGTAGCCCACGGCGGTCTCGGCTTGCCAGAGGGATTTGCCGGTCTTGCGGTCGTAACAGGCGGCGAGAAGTCCTTTCGTCTTGGGATCGGCGAGCGGCAGATAGACGTGGTCCCCCTGAACGACCGGGGTGGCCGCGCCCGGGCCGGGCATCCCGGCGCTCCAGGCGATGTTCTCGGTCTTGGACCAGTTGTCCGGAAGATGCTTCTCAGGCGTGGAGCCGTTAAAATCCGGCCCGCGCCATTGCGCCCAGTCCGCCGCGCCGGCGCGCGCCGCGAGCAACACCGAAAGGATCGCGATCGAGAGGTTTTTCATGCAATTCAGGTATGCTGTGACGATTGGATTTTTTCGAGGAAAAGCCAACTCGAAAAAAATGCTGTGCGGAAGCCGAATCCTTCCAGATGGCCAAGGCATTGTCGAACGGCTCACCTTGGTCGCTTGGCGGGCGGTTGATAATCGAGGTGCCAATAGTATTTCCAGAGTCGCTCCAGCTTCACCAACTCGGCGTGGCCGTCGGTCATGCCCATATTGACGCCGCCCGGCATGCTGCCGCCGGGCGCCAGATTGCGCGGCGCGCTGTCAGGCGGGCGAAAACCGTGGCGGGCGATGGTGACGCGCCCCATTTCGTTCTGCCGGTCAAAATACGAGCGGCCCGCATAAATATCCTCGGCGGGCACATCCGTGGCCAGGGGATAGGCATCCACCCAATTCTCGTCGAAAAAGACCGGGGTCTGCGACGGTTTCTGCACCGCCTCGGCTGATTTGAAGAGAAGCTGTTTGAATTTTGGGGTGATGCCGGAGACATACATGCCACCCGAATAAAGCCAGCCGTTGTAACCGTAGCTGCCTTGAAACATGTTCTTCCCGTCGTTCGTCCATCTCACCCAGGTGGTTCCCGCCGTTCCTTGGATGTCCTTGTGATTCGGGGTTGATCTTTGCGGCATCGTGGAGGGGCAGATGCCCAGCTTCGCATTTCTGGCCTCGGTCGCAAACGTGCCCATCCAACCCGCGTCGGGATATTCCGGGTTCCACAACTGCGCGTGCTTGTCGTGGTCGTTGGCGTACATAAAATTCGCCAGTGTCAGTTGCTTCAAGTTGCCAAGGCATTTGATCTGTCTGGCCTTTAGTTTCGCGGCGGCGATGGCGGGGAACAGCAGGGCGGCCAGAATCGCGATGATGGCGATAACCACGAGCAGCTCCATTAGCGTGAAACCATCCTGTTTTGGCCGGGCGCCGTGGCCAGGCTTGGGCAACCACCCGTTTTTGGAGAGCATAATCAGCCTTTCGGAACTCTGTTTATAATGTTCCTAATACGGTCATTAAATCAATGGCGTTTTGCGCGTTGCCGGGAACTTCCCATGCGAATGAAAAACCGCCCGGCTCGTTTCGTTGCGCGGAACGGGTGGACGGGAGTGTTGACGGCTGTTTTCCGGCGGTTGACTCGCGCCAGCAACGAACAGACAATCCTTTGCCCATGAGTTCACGCGTCATTTTGATCACCGGCGCCAACGGCGGCCTGGGCCAGGCCATTGCCCAGGAGTTTTTACGGGAGTCACCGGACAATTGTGTCTGGCTGGCGCATCGCCAGCGAAAAGACAAGATTTCCGGGCTGGCCGCGAAGTTTCCAGACCGTTGCTTTCCCGTGGAGTTGAATGTCACCGCGCCAGACTCCTGGGGGCAGGCGGTGAAGGCGATTTTAGCGGCGCGTCAGCGGCTGGACGTGCTGGTGAACAACGCCGGCCGGCATTGGGATGCCTTGCTCGCCACCATGCCGGCGGAGGCGTGGCGCGAGGTGCTGGCGGCCAATTTGGACGGCGCGTTTCACGGTTGCCAGGCGGTGTTGCCCCAGATGATTTCCCAACGCGCCGGGCGGATCATCAACGTCTCCTCATTGAGCGCGTTGCTGGCGCCTCCCGGACAGGCGAATTACGCCGCGGCCAAAGCGGGGTTGCTCGGCCTGACGCAATCCCTCGCCAAGGAAGTCGCGCGCATCGGCATTACGGTGAACGCGGTTTGCCCCGGCTACATCGACACGGGCGCGTTGGCAAACATGAGCGCCGAGGAGCGGCACGCGGCGGCGGCGCGGGTGCCGATGCGGCGCTTCGGCCGGCCGGAGGAGGTCGCGGCGGCGGTGTGCTTTCTGGCTTGTCCGGCGGCGGGATACATCACAGGCTCGGCGCTCAAAATTGACGGTGGCATTCTTTAGCGACCATGGAAGACACGAGCGCGTTGAAAGCCAGGATCAAGCAACTCCTGGTCGAGAATTTGATGTTGCAGCAGACGGCGGCGGAAATCGCCGATGACCAGGCATTGTTTGGCCCGAACAGTCTGGGTCTTGATTCCGTGGACGCCTTGCAACTGGTCGTCGCGCTGGACAAGAATTTTGGCCTGAAGATTCCCGATCCCGCCGCGGCCAAGGAAATCCTTCTGAGTGTCAACAGCATCACGGCCGCTGTGCAGAAAAAACTGGCGGGCGGGTGAGGCGCGGATCTATTGCCCTGTGATTCGGTAAAACCGCGCCGTTCGACCGGGCAAAAAATCATCCGTGACGGTCATGCTGCCGGTGGCGCCCGCCATGCCAATGTCCTTCAATTTTTGCCAGACCCCATTCACGGTGTCGCGATACTCCAAAGCGTAGGTCTTCCCGATTTGCGAGGTAAACTGCATCGCAAACAGCGTCCCCTGAATCCGCGCGGACTCGATTTTCAAGGTGGTGGTGGTCGAGTCGGTCCGGCCGGCGGTCGGCGCCCCGGCGATCCAATTCACAGGATCGTTGCCGAAGGCGAGGGGATTGACGCGATGGAGCGAGGCTCCGAGGCCGTCCGCTTGGGAGGGCCACGGATTCGCGTCCGCGTAAACCACCCGTTCCACCAAAACGCCCGGCACATAACCAACGTCCGGATGCGGCGGATCTTGCGGCGGGTCGGGCTTGTAAAGCTCGATGCTGCCGGTCGAATTGCCGAGCTTGCCCTTGTACGGGCCAAGAATCGTCGTGGTGGTTGCCACGTTGTACTTGGTGCGGAACTGGGCGGCCTGGACGGGGTCCAGCGCGGGATCAAAATTCACCAGCAACAGCGTGTCTCCAGCCCGAATCTGGACGTTGGGAGGAAAAGTGAATTGCACCTCCCCATCCAATTTCCATGTGTTGGTTGTGTGCAGCGGGTCAAAGAAGAGCGCCGAGGTGTCGGTGACATTGAGCAACTCGATAAACTCGCTCAACGAGTCGTCCAGGGTGTTGGTGCCGGAAATGACATCGGGCGGGTGATACATGATTTCGTTGATCACCACCGGGCCAATCTTGGGATAAGGATTCGGCTCGCCGGTTCCCTTGCGGAAATCGACCGTGAAGACGGGGTTGTCCACGCCAAAAGAAAGATGGCTCATGGCCACAAAGTCCACACCCGTGCTGGTCACGAACCGCCCGAACGACACACCATGCTCCGCCGCGCCAAACTTCACATCCACACGACGGCCGGTGAGATTGCCCGTCGCGTCCGCTTCCGACAGGTGGGCCTGGTCGCCGTGAGCGGAGTTGAAAGTGAATGGCACGCTGGACGTGCTGGCAGGGCCGAACTGGTACTCGTAGAAAACCTGGTAGCCGCCCGGCGCGATGACGGTGCCCTCGGGAATGCGGAACTTTTTGAAATTATCCTCCGAGTTGCTGAGGAACCAGCCGGTCAAATCCACCGGGGCGGCGGTCGGGTTATATAGCTCGATGGCGTCTTCAATGGGCGGGTCAGTGTGGGTCAACACCTCGTTGATCAGCACGTTTGAGATCGGCAAATAGTTGGCGGCTCCGGGACTTGGCGTGGTGGTAAAGCTGGTGACATTGTTCCCGCCGTCGGGGAGGCGCCCTTGGGAAACGTCCTTGGCCTGCGCGCCGAAGGTGATCACATCGAGGGTTGCCCCGTTGGCTGCCAGGAACCAGATGGACTCGCCCTTGTTGCTTAACTTGAAATTGGCGTGGAGCGCTCCTTGGTTGGTCTTTTCGTCGGCCGAAAATTCGATGAAACCCGAGGGAGCAATAAAGGACAGCGGCGGAATCGGGCTAAGGGTCGGCTTGCTGGCGGTGTCGGTCAGATAAAGCGAGCCGAGCGCCACAGGTTGTGCCGAGGGATTGTATAACTCGAACCAATCCTCGCCGGAAGACGGGTCCGCCATCCATTCGTTGATCTTGACCACTCCGGGCGAGCCGGTGGTTGCCGCCACGTTGGCGGCGCCAGGCGTCGAGGTTGTCAATTGCCACGCACCCGTGCCGTCGGGCACACGACCAACGGAGTAATCCGCCACTTGCGGGCCGAAAGTGGCCGAGTCCTTGACCGTCCCGCCCGCTGAGATTGGATTGAACAAAACCAGCGCGCCCCCTGAGGAGGGCAGGGTAAAACCAGTATGCAACCCAGAGGCGTTTTGATCGTCATTGCAGAAAACCACCAGGCGGCCTTTCGCGGGCAAAACAGTGTTGGCCGGAAAAAAGAATTTGGCCGGTTTGGTGGGATCGTCACCCAGGCCGTATCCGATTAGATCAAGATTTACGTCGCTGGGATTATACAATTCCGCCCAGTCTGGAAATTTACCGCCGTTGAGCAAGGCGCTCTGGTTGTCCGCCATCAGCTCGTTCAGGACCACATCACCGGTGGTCGCGTCGGGCAGGACGAATACCGGCTGGATGGGTGGATTGGCGATCTCCTCGCCGGCTCCAGAATAGGTGCCTCCACCAGGAAAAATCGGGTCCAAAATCGGCTCTTGCCCCAAAGCGTGCGCGAAATGCAGGCCGACCACCACCGCCAGAATTCCTTGCCAGCGTGAGAGATAGGGGCGGCTCCCGGCCAGTGAGGGGCGTGATCGAAGGGCGGTAAACATGGTCACAATAGAATAATGAGTCCAGAAGATGATAGCACGACTCAAGCCAAAAGTCCCGCTGGCCCATGGATTTGCAGCGAATTCAGGCCGCCCACCAAAATCTTTTTGAACCGGCTTTGCCTTGGCTGACACCCTGTCCATGACCTGTGATGGAGCCGCTTCAAACATTGTCCTTGAACTCTGATGCCGACCAGCGGGCTTTGGAGCGAATCGAAGAGACGCTTTGGGTGATCCGGGCTCGTGACGGTGATGCACAGGCATTTGCCCGGCTGCTCGCCCGCCACGAACAGCCGCTGTTCTACTATTTGCGGCGCTTGATCGGGCAGCCGGAGGCGGCCTTGGACGCTCATCAGGAGGTTTGGCTCGATGCCTATCGCGGCTTCCAACGATTGCGGTCGCCGGAGGCATTTCGGCCCTGGCTTTATCGCATCGCGCATGACAAGGCGGCGCGGCATGTGCGGCGGGAAATCCTTGAGCGGCAACACACCGAACCGCTGGAGGAAGCTCATGACGCCAGCGTTCCAGAGGGGGATGACACGCGGGATCCCGAGGCTGTCCATCAAGCATTGGATCGCTTGCCGCCGTCCCAACGAGAAGTGCTGACCCTGCATTACCTGCGCGATCTGAATTTGGAGGAAATGGCGGCGATGCTCGGCTGTCCGGCGGGCACGATCAAATCGCGCCTCTATCACGCCCGCCTGGCGCTTCGTCGTTTGTTACGAAAGGAATCACTATGAATCGTCCCAAAGAACCAGTCGATTTTGTCAAAGCATTGCTCGCCCAGGAACCGGTCCTTGGCGCCGCGGCATTCGGCGAGCGGCGTGTTCAGTTGCTGGACCGTCTCGCCGCCGCCGAGCGCAAGGAGCGAAGGGGCAGGCGAATCTCGCTCGGGGCAGGGATTGTGGCGCTCGTCGGAGTATCGCTCATTTTTGCCGGAGTCGCAAACCAAGTGAAGAAAGAAGTGCCGTGGCCGGATTGGGCCCTGACGCTGGCGGCCATGGCGGTGATCCTGATGCCCGCGACGACCATAGTGCTAACCACGGTTTATTTCTTCCGGCACCGGCGCGAATTGAAGCGGACAAGGGATGACGCTTACCATGCCGCCTTGGAGAGTTTGCCGCAGCAAATCGCCGAGCTGCGCCAGCAATTGGAGGATTTGCGCCGCCAGCTCCCGCCCGCGCCGCCGGATAAAACACGCCAGGAGGGAGCGTTCACATTGCCCGAGATGCTGACCGTCGTGGCCATTCTGGCGCTGCTCGCCGGATTGCTATTTCCGGCCCTGGCGGGCGCCAAGGGGAAAAGCCGCTCCATTGTTTGCGGGAATCATTTGAGCCAGATGGGCAAGGCGCTCGCCATGTATGAGGGCGATTCCGGTTGCTATCCGGGGGCGGGCCAGACGGCGTTGGCCAGTAACATGATGATCAAGCCGAGCGAGGATTCCTGGACGGCCAAGATCACGCCTTATCTCCTCGGCAGCACCGGAGTTTTCTCTTGTCCTAGCTACACGCCTTTTAAATTTGGCGGGTTGTTTGCGAATGCTTATGGTTATAATGCAAACGGCTGCGCGGTGATTGGCACGATGGAGGCGAACTTGGGGCTGGGGTACGGCGCCATCGACAAGAAACATCCGCTGGTTCGCGTCGGGGAAGTTGTCAATCCGGCGGATATGATTGCCATCGGCGATCTGCAACTGCCGCCCGGTGTCTGGATCAATGTCGTCTCTCCGAACCTTCAGCGCGCCATGGGCGGCTTGTCATCCCTCGTCCCGAGCCGCCACAACGGCGGCGCGAACATGACCTTCTGCGACGGGCATGTCGAAAACGCCAGGCAGTCGCGCTGGACAGAAGCCGCCGATCGTGCCCGCCGCCAATGGAATCGGGACCATGAGCCGCATCGGGAGGCGTGGTAAGAGGCGGGCCGGTTGGCTGGCTTGCCACGAGGGGGAGGCGGCGCGTAGGCTGGCGGCTCAATGCGACTGCTGGATCGCTACCTGTTGCGCGAGTTATTGTTGCCGTTTGCTTATTGCTTCTGCGGCTTCCTGGTCTTTTGGATCTCGTTCGAGTTCGTGAGCGAGATGGATGAGTTCCAGCGCAATCACTTGCTCGCGCTGGATATCGCCCGGTATTACCTCATTCGCACCCCAAAGATGCTGGTGGACATCGTCATGCCGGTGTCCCTGTTACTCTCGCTGCTTTACACGCTCACCAACCATTCCCGGCACAACGAGCTAACTGCGATGCGTGCCGCCGGCGTGAGCCTGTGGCGCGTTTGTGTTCCCTATTTGGCGGTCGGGGTGGCGCTTAGCGCCGCGGCGTTCGCGATGAACGAGTACTGGGTGCCCACGAGCGTGGAGCGAGCCGATGACGTCGTGCGGCGTTACCAACCGGATGCCCAGGGGGCCAGGCTCTGGCATCGCAACTTGAATTTTCTAAACTCCCGCGACCAGCGAATCTGGAGCATTGGCGCGTTTCAATTGAAGACCCACGAGTTGCGCGGCGTGCATGTGGAATGGAAGGAGCCGGACGGCTCGGCGCGCAAGCTCATGGCCGAGTCGGCGAACTGGACCAACGGCGCGTGGCATTTCTCGCGGGTGGAGGAATTCCTTTACCATCCGTCCAACTCGCTGCCGGACAAAGTGGTGACCAACGAGCTGGCGATGCCGGAATTTTCCGAGACGCCGGAGCTAATCAAGAGCGAGATCAAGATCAGCACGCGGGGGAGCTTCAAAGAATCACGGAAGCTGCAATTCTCGACGCGGGACATTTTGGAATACGAGGCGATGCATCCGAACATGACGCCACGCGACCGCGACTGGCTGAACACCAAACTGCACGAGCGACTGGCCGCGCCCTTCACTTGCCTGATCGTGGTGCTGATCGCGATCCCGTTCGGCACACCATCGGGGCGGCGCAACGCCTTTGCCGGCGTGGCCAGCAGCATTTTTATATGCTTCGCCTACTTCGTGTTGAAGGAGTTTAGTCTCGCGTCCGGGACCGGTGGCCATGTGCCGCCGTGGTTGGCGGCCTGGTTGCCGAATTTTTGCTTTGCCGCGCTGGGCATCGGTTTGACGTTCCGGGTGCGATAACCGTCCCGCACGTCACTCTTTGCGCGCGCCATTGTGCCGCGCGAAGTCGTCGCGCT
>CAZMLP010000020.1:0-3906 GCA_964566745.1 uncultured Verrucomicrobiota bacterium
GGTGAGGCCGCAAAACAATCTTCATTCCCGGAAAGCGTTTCACCATCGCCCCGCACAATTCGCGCACACGCTCGACGGGTTCCATCGAGCCGACACAAACGCCAACGGTGACCACTGTTGGCCGCGGGTTCACCTTCTCGACATATTTATCGGCCATGGATATCCCGATTAAAAAAACCCGGGTTTTTGACGGGCCAGCCTCGTCGTAAGCCAGAAGAGCCGCCCGCCCGTCCAAAAAAGCATAGTCAAACTCCAAGGCGGGAAAACGTTCCATGACCGTGGCGTGTTGCAGATAAAACACCGGCACCCCTTGGGCATTGGCTATCAGCCGGAGCGCCCGCGGCCGCATGCTGTGGTCGTTCGTCAAGACCAACGCCCGCGGTTTTTTCAATTTCAACCAGCAATAGGCGGCCACGAAATAGCCAGGGAACAGCAGGTACGTGTCAATGCAATAGCCAAACGAGTCCTTTTGATAGCTGTTGGCCCGCAAATAACGTGCGAAAACAAAGGGCGAGAACAGGACGCCCAAATAATAGCTTAATGCCACGGGAATGCGCTCCGCGTCCCCGATGAAGTGGCCGATGCCGTGGATGCCGTTCATCCGTTGCAGCAAGGGATACACCGACTTCACCTGATTGAGCGACGAGGCGTAAAACAGCACCTGCCCGGGAGGCAGCGGTTTACGCCTGCCCGTGAACAGTTTTACCGTGTGGGTCAGACAATGCCTGGCGTACGCCAACAAACGACGGACCACGCCTTGGCGGCCGCAATAAAAGCTGCTGGGGTAAATCGACACGTTAAACCGCTTGGAGGCGAACAAATAGTTCGTGTCAAACATGTCCGTCCTTCCGAGCAGGACCAGGGCTTGCTTGAGGCTTTGCAGAAACTTCATAACGAACGAACATCAGGACGGCAACGCCACCAACGAACGATACCGGCAGGTGGAATTGTTTGATGCCCTTTAAGACATCTCACTTTAAAATCCCGGCTGTAAAAATCGGCCCCAAGAAGCCGGGAAGCGGGTTTTTTTCAAATCTGGCAGAGCGCGGCGGTTCACCCGCAGGAAGTCTCCGCGATCAACAGGCTATTTGACCGCGGCAAACATCATCCAATTGTCGTTCGGCTTGCCGTCCCGGCGGTCCTCAAAGTAATTGGTCATCCGGACTTGAAAACGCGGTGTGAAGAGCGCGAGCAAACTGGCCGGATTGGGCAGGACATCCTTGCCGACAAAATTGGAATCCAGCGGTGGAAAATTTTGGGAAATGAACAGGACGCCGCCGGGAGCCGTCAAGTCCGTGAGATTTTTCACCGCCTGGTCGAGATGACGGATCAGATACCAGAAGGTCGCGCGAATGACCACCATCTCGTAAGTTCTCCCCTCCCATCCCTGGCCGTCCAGAGGCTTGGTCAAATCCATGACGGCAAAGTCCAAATCGGGAAAGAGCGCTTTTGCCTTGACCACCGCGGTCGGCGAGATGTCCGTCCCGGTGTAACCGCTGGGCTTGAGCGCGGAGTGAATCAGCTTTCCGAAATAACCGAGACCGCAACCGACTTCCAACAGCTTGCCGGGTATGGCGTTCAAACGCAGGATCTCCACCGCCAGCGAGCAGTCCAGTCGCTCGGCATCCTTGTCCTGGTGCCACGGAACATCCTTTGAATGCCGGTACATTTCCTCAAAAGCGCCAATCAGGCGTCCATTTTGGAAAACGTAATCGTGGTAGTCGGTGGACGGGGCGGTGTTGGATGGAGAGGAGGACATTTTCGCCAGTGCAGGTTTATAATATTTGCCGCAGAACGGTATCCGCGTCGGCCAGGCCAAACGGGACCGGGTTGTTGCTCAACGCGGATACAAGGTCCAGTCCGCGTTCCGCCAAAAACGGCACCCGCCCGGAGTCAATTCCGTAATGGCCAAGCCGGGCATCCAGCGCGCGCAACGGCTCCAAACCCGCGACAAAACAGGAAAAGGCGGCAGCCATTTCGGCGCGACTGGCGGACTTGCCATTCTGGCCTTCCAGCTCCAGCAGCAAGTCCGCGTAAAGATCACAACCGTGGCGGACATTGTGCCCGATCACGTGAGGAAGAATGAGCGCGACCGCGACGCCGTGCGGAACTTTGTGGTAAATGCCCAGCGGATAGGCCAGCGCATGGCAGGCGCCCGTGTTCGAGTTGTAGATGGAATAGCCGGCCAGGCAGCTGCCAAGCAGAAGCTCCTCCCGAATCGCCAGATCGTTTGGCGAATGAAGCGCTCGCGACAGGGTTCGCGCCACCAGGCGGAATGACTGCCGGGCGTACATGCGCGTGACTGTGTTGGCGCACTTGGCCGTGTAGGACTCAATGGCATGGGCCATTGCGTCCATTCCCGTGGCCACCATCACCTTGACCGGCATTCCCAGCGTCAGCGCGGGGCAAAGCACGGCGTAATCCGGGCAAATATGACGGCCGCCCAGGGCGCGCTTAAAAGAGGTGGCGGTGTTCACCAAAACCGCGCCGGGAGTGACCTCGCTGCCGGTGCCGGCGGTGGTGGGCACCATGATCTTCTTCAACGCGGCCGTCACCGGACGCGGAGTCCCATGATAGTCGGTGACTTTGCCAGCCATGACTGCCATGGCGGAGACCGCCTTGGCCAAATCCAGCGTGCTGCCACCGCCGATGCCGATGAGAAAGTCCGCGCTTCCACCGCGGAATTCCGCCGCCACTTGGTCCACCAAATCCGTGGTGGGCTCGTAACTCTGAAACTGGAAGACATGGCCCAGCAGTTTTTTCTCGCGCAGGGCGTTAAACAAGGCGACCACCTCCGCATGGGCGGCCATGTTGCTGTCAACAATCACTCCCGCCCCGGTCGAGCTTTCCGACCCCAAAATTTCCAGGACGGTCTTGGCCAAATCGTGCGTTAAGTGGATCTCGGCTTTGCTGTTGAATTTCATACCAGAGGAACGGCGTCGTTTACTTCCGCAACGAGGCGGCGGTTTGGCGTGTGCTTTCAATCATGTAGTCGAAATCCTCGTCGGACATCCACTCGTGGAAGGGGAAGGAAACCATGTTGTCAAAGAAGGCGTCGGTCGCCGGACAATCATGTTCCCCTTGTCCGAGCTTTTGGAACAACGGGTAACGGTAGAGCGGATAATACTGGACAATCACCTTGATCCGGAACTTCTCCACCATGGTTTGAATGAACACGTCCCGGTTGCCTGTCGAGCGGGAGGCGTCAAAACGCGCCGGAAGCAGATGATGCACGTGCCCGCACTCCGCCGGAATCCTTTGGAACTGCAATTCCGGATAATCCGCCAGCGCTTGCCGGAATTTCATGCCGCGCTTGGCGCGGTGGGCGTTGATCTGGTCCAGCCGGTCCAGCAACTTGGATCCCAAGGCGCATTGGGCTTCTCCCAGGCTGAAATTGTAGGGCCATACCCCCTCGATATCCACGTCCACGTTGGTCATGGCAGGTTTCCAATAAAATTCCCGGTTTCCCGGAAACGGAATATGGCCGTTGTGCCGCAGGCCAGGAACCAGTTTGGCCGTTTCTGGCGAGCGAACCACCAACATTCCGCCCTCGCCCAGCGTGGTGATATTTTTTTGCGCGTGGAAACTGAACGCGGAGAAGTCGCCGAACGTTCCCGCTTTTTTTCCGCGATACGTCGCGCCGACGGCCTGCGCGCAGTCCTCCACCAGGAGGCAATTGTGTTGCTTGGCAAGGGCGCTGATGGCCTCCATGTCCGCAGTCAGGCCGTAAAGATGCACCACCACGATGACCTTCGTGCGGGGGGTGAGTTTCGCGCGGATGGACTCCGCGGAGATCAAAAACGTCTCCGGATCGATGTCCGCCCAAACCAGTTTCGCTCCCACCCGGCCGAACGGAATGGCCGAGGCGCAATAGGTGTGCGCCGGCATGATCACCTCGTCACCCGG
>CAZMLP010000021.1:0-4379 GCA_964566745.1 uncultured Verrucomicrobiota bacterium
GTTGAAATCGAAACCGATTGTGATCGGCGAGTCGGACCCGGACGGCTGCGCGGCCTGCCAGGGACCGCAACTCGGCTATCGCAACGGCACCATGTATTCAAGCTACACGGCGGCAAGTTTCGCGCGCGAGCACGAGCTGGCCGCGCGCCACGGCGTGAACCTTGAGGGCGTGCTCACGTGGGCGTTCGAGTTCGAGGACCAGCCCTGGTTCGCGGGGTTTCGCGTGTTGGCGAGCAATGGTGTTGATCTGCCGGTGCTTAATGTGTTTCGCATGTTCAGCCACATGAGCGGGCAGCGTCTGGCCGTGGAAAGCTCCGGCGCGGTGGCGCTCGATGACATGCTCAAGGGCGGCGTACGCACCCAGCCGGATGTCTCGGCCTTGGCGAGCATGGACGGACGAAAGCTATGGGTGGTGGCCTGGCATTATCATGACGATGATTTGCCCGGGCCAGACGCGAAGATGGAGTTGGATTTGGTCGGGCTTCCGTTGCGCGAAGGCGAGGCGCGCGTCCGTGAATTCCGCGTGGACGCGACGCACAGTAACGCGTTCACGGCCTGGCAAAAACTTGGTTCTCCTGCCCGACCGACTGCCGCGCAATACAAAATCCTGGAAAAGGCAGGGCAATTAGCCGTCGTGGGATCACCGGCGAAAATCGTGGTGCGAGAAAATCAGGCGAAGCTGTCGCTCGATTTGCCGCGTCAGGCAGTCGCCCTATTGGAAGTGGAGTGGTGAGGCGCCTGACAAGGCTGATTTTGAGATAGGGACCTCGCGTGCCTTCGCGAAGCAGAAAAACAATCCTGCCGTTCAGTTTTTCGGGGTCGCCCGGACGGCGCGGCGCGCCGTCCCTACCTTTATCCCTTCACCATCGGCCATTGGCTGGCGACGAGCGCCTTGTAGCCGCCGATGAGCGAGGTCACGTTTTTATAGCCCATTTTCTGGGCCACATCGCAGGTGAGCGCGGAACGGAATCCGCCCCCGCAATACATGATGAGCTCGGCATTGAGATCCGGGAACATCTTCTCGATGTCGCGCTCCAGCACGCCCTTGCCCAGGTGCCTGGCTTGCTCGGCGTGGCCGTTCGCCCACTCGATGTCCTCCCGCACATCCACCAGGATGGCGTTCGGGTTCTCGGCGAGACGCTGTCGCGCCTCGTCGAGCGTGATCTCTTTAATCTTGGGACGGGTTTCGTTGACGAGCTTCAGAAATCCAGGCGAGTGATCCATGTCCGGAAGATAAGCGGGCGGCAAGAGCGGTCAAACCTATTTGACAAGGCCCCGGCAACTCGAATTTTCCCGGCAACGAACGTCGCATATCCTGTCGTAAAAAATCGACTTCGCGAAAAGCCAAACGGGGTCACTGGTCTAGCCAGCGACCCCGTCGATGAGGAAAAATTATGCGCGCCGCGAAGCTTATTTGGCGATCGGCCGAATCTTGATGTTGCGGAAGGAGACCTGGCCATGGTCGCCTTGCAACGCGATGAACCCGGAGGGCATCTTCGCAAAGAGTGGCATTTTGCCGAACTTGCTCTTGGCCACGCGCTCGTTGAAGTCAGGGCTGCCGATCACATACTCGAAGTACTTCACGCCGTTGATCTCATGGAAGCATTTGGCGGGGGTAATCACCAAGCGAACATGGTTCCACTCGCCGGCAGGCTTGGTGGCATCCAACGGCTTGCCGGTCTTCGGATCGATCGGGGGTTGATAGAGAGCGTAGAGCCAGCCGCAAAGTTGGGGATCATGCGGCGCGCCGTTGTCTTGCAACTGGAATTCAGGGCCGGTCTCCCACGCGGAATGCCCGTCCTCGGTGACATGGTACATAATGCCGCTGTTGCCGCTGACAGAGATGTTGAAATCCAGTTGCAACTCGAAGGAGTCAAACTTCTCCGTGGTGACAATGTCTCCCGCGTTTTTGGGATCAGCGCAAACCAGCGCGCCATCCTTGACCTGCCAGCCCGCGCGGACGCCATCTTTCTTGAAATTATGCCAGCCGGCGAAATCCTGGCCGTTGAAGAGGAGCTTCCAGCCGGCGGATTGCTCCCGCTTGGACAAGGTGTTGGGACCGGTGCTGGAGTCGTCGTAGCTGGCGCAACCCGCCACGGCGAAAATAATAGCGAGGGACAAAAGTCGTTTCATGATGGGCGCGACGCTATACAACCCCCGGCGGAGGCGCAACGGCAATGTTGCAGGCCCTGAAAAGGTGGTTTTTCCGCGGTTATCGGGATATTTTCCCCTGCTAATTCCATTGTCTGAAAGGACGATTGCGCGTGAGCCTTCCACCAAGTCCCGTCGAAAATTCTTCACCGGCTTTCGGGTTTGCGGCAGTCTCCGGGAATAATCTTTTATGAAGTTATTTGATCTGACGGGCGAGGTGGCGGTGGTGATCGGCGGGACCGGTGTTTTGGGCGGCGCCATGGCCGAGGGACTTTCCCAAGCGGGCGCGGTGGTCGCCATTGTCGGCCGCAACCAGGAGCGGGGAGAGGCGCGCGCGGCGGAGATTCGCAAACAAGGCGGGAAGGCCGGATTCTTCACGGCGGACGCCATGCAGACCGACAGTTTGGCGCAGGCCCATGCCCGGGTCCAAAAGGAATTCGGGGCGCCGACGATTCTGGTAAACGCGGCCGGCGGCAATGACCCAAGCGTCACCGTGACAGCGGAACGGCCGGTCGAGCAAATCAAGCTGGAGGCGTGGCGGAACAATTTTGACCTGAACCTGCTCGGCGGTGTGCTGTTGCCCTGCCAGGAATTCGGGCCGGCAATGGTCGCGCGCGGCCGGGGCAGCATTATTAACATTGCGAGCGTATCCGCTCACCTGCCCCTCTCGCGCGTCATTGCCTACTCAGCCTCCAAGGCGGCGGTACTGAACCTGACGCAATTTCTCGCCCGGGAGTGGGCTGGCAAAGGGGTGCGGGTGAACTCGATCACACCGGGTTTCTTTCCGGCGGAACAGAATCGCAAATTGCTCTTCAATGAGGATGGCTCGCCAACGGCGCGCACAAAATCGATTATGGGCCACACGCCGATGAACCGCTTTGGCGAGGCCAGCGAACTGGCGGGCGCGACAGTTTTTCTCGCCAGCGCCAAGGCGAGCGGGTTCGTCACCGGCACGGATATTCGGGTGGATGGTGGATTTCTTTGCCAGACGATCTAGGTTGAACGCGGTTAGATACAGAAACATGCCCACCCTCTCTTTAGCCGCTCCCAACGGCAGTCAACTCGCGCCGGAGCAAGTCCGCACCCTGGTTAGTCAAGCATGTCCGGCAAAGGATTACCGCGGCAAAAAGGTTTTGCTGGTCGTGCCGGATGGCACTCGCACCGCGCCGGTCGGGTTGCTGTTCAAGAGTTTGTTTGACCAGATTGGCGGAGCCACAAGCGCGTTCGATATCTTAATCGCCCTGGGAACCCATCAACCAATGAGCGAGGCCGCCATCTGCGGACGGCTGGAGATCACCGTTGAGGAGCGCGGTGCCGCGTACAAGGGCGTGCGGTTCTTCAACCATGCCTGGGACAGCCCGGCCGCCTTGACGCGAGTGGGGGTAATCTCCAGCGAAGAGATTAACGAGTTAAGCGGCGGCCTCTTCGCGATGGATGTGCCGGTGGACATCAACAAGCTGATTCTCGGCTACGACCAAATCATCATCGTGGGCCCGGTGTTTCCACACGAGGTGGTCGGATTTTCAGGCGGCAACAAGTACCTGTTTCCAGGAATCGCCGGACCGGATATTTTGAATTTCTTCCATTGGCTGGGAGCCGTGGTGACCACACCGCGCATCATCGGCAACAAATGGACACCGGTGCGCAAAGTAGTGGATCGGGCCGGGGCCATGGTCAAGATTCCCAAGCTCTGCTTTTGCATGGTGGTGGAGGGTGACGGCCTGGCGGGGCTATTTTGCGGTTCGCCCGAATCCGCCTGGGATGAGGCCAGCGAGCTTTCCCGGCGGTTGCACATCAATTATGTTGACAGCCCTTTTCACACTATCCTGTCCTGCGCGCCCAAGATGTATGACGAGATTTGGACTGGCGGGAAGTGCATGTACAAGCTGGAGCCGGTGCTTGCGGACGGCGGAGAATTGATCATATACGCGCCGCATATCACTGAGATTTGTGTGACGCACGGCAAGGTGATCGAGGAAGTCGGTTACCACTGCCGTGATTACTTTTTAAAGCAATGGGACCGTTTCAAGCACCACCCGTGGGGAGTGCTCGCCCACAGCGTCCATGTGCATGGCTTGGGAACCTACGAGAATGGAGTGGAGACACCGCGCGCGCGTGTGACGCTGGCCACCGGCATTTCACCCGAGAAATGCCGGCAGATTAAACTTGGTTACCGCGATCCGGCGACGATCCGTCCGCAAGACTATGCCAATCGCGAGGCAGAAGGT
>CAZMLP010000022.1:0-3721 GCA_964566745.1 uncultured Verrucomicrobiota bacterium
GTAGGTGCGGCATCTTTGTAGAACTGTCGCAACCTGAATTTCCCGAGCTCCGTTCAGGAGCGGCATCTTCCGCGCGCGGCCGGAATCGCATCCTCTCCATGGCGAATGACTCCCTGGCCATGCCGCCCCGGAACGGGGCTAATTACTATGTCCGGGCTGGTTTTCTACAAATATCTCGCGCCTCCGGCGCTTCGGACGACTCGGCGAGTCGTCCCTACCTGGCCAGCGCGTGACAAACCCACGCGCTGGTAGGGACGCCAGCCACGAAGTGGCTCGTCCTGTGTGTTGTTCTGTTTTCCAGCTCGCGCGTCCGGGCAAACCTGTGGTGTAACTTCTCCAGGGTCTCGAACGTCGCGCCGGCCTCGTAAACCCGGTGGGGCGAAACTTGGCCGTGCGCCAGCACTTGAGCCCTGTTTTGCGAAACGGGATGATCCAGGTCCAGCACCGTAGGTGCGCCATCTTTGTAGAACCGTCGCAACCTGAATTCCCGAGCTCCGTTCAGGAGCGGCATCTTCCGCGCGCGGCCGGAATCGCATCCTCTCCACGGCGAATGACTCCCTGGCCATGCCGCGCCTCCGGCGTTTCGGACGACTCGGCGAGTCGTCCCTACGTGGTAGGGACGCGTCGCTGACGCGTCCGGGCAAACCTGTGGTGTAACTTTTCCAGGGTCTCCAACGTCGCGCCGGCCTCGTAAACCCGGTGGGGCGAAACTTGGCCGTGCGCCCGCACTTGAGCCCTGTCTTGCGAAACGGGATGATCCAGGTCCAGCACCGTAGGTGCGGCATCTTTGTAGAACTGTCGCAACCTGAATTTCCCGAGCTCCGTTCAGGAGCGGCATCTTCCGCGCGCGGCCGGAATCGCATCCTCTCCACGGCGAATGACTCCCTGGCCATGCCGCCCCTCACGGGGCTAAAAATTCTGGCCGGGCTGGTTCTCTACAAATATGTCGCGCCTCCGGCGCTTGCGCCAAGAGGCCGTCCGCAAGACCCGTGCCGGAGGCACGGATGAAGCTAACCGGTGGGAAGCGCGTTTTCGGGCGCACCCACCGGCACAATGTCGTTTGTCGGATAGCGCCCCGGCAGGGGGGCATGATAATTGGCGGTTCAACCAAATGTTGGATTCCAATCGTGCCCTGCATCACCGCCATGTTTTGGTTTTCGCTATCGCGGCTTTGTTATTTTTCATGCGCCGCCTCCGGGGCGCGGTTGATTGAGGGGCTGTTTCCGGTGGCTGCGTTCGCTACGCGAACTTGCCACCGGCTACCCTCTTCCACCCCTCCGGGGCGGGTGGCCAGCCGTCGCGGAGCGACGGCATGATGGTAGCCGGCTTTCAAGCCGTGGACCCGCGCCATCCCATGAAAATCCGTTTTGCTTGCCTTTGATCCACTCTCTTTTTCCTCTTCTCCCTCGGTGGCTAATGATTTTGTTCCAATCCCTCACCCCCACGCGGAACCTCCTCCTGCTCAATCGCTTGCCGCCCCGTTTCCCGCCCAAATACGGCTTTTCCAATTAATAGAGTCAACACAGTCAACGGTACCTTTGCGCAGGGGATAGGAATTGGGATAGGATGGGGATTTGTGTGGCCCAAGGCCAAATGACGAAGCCCGGATGACGAGAGAAATTCTCGCGCCAAAACCAGCGGCTTTTTGCCGCCTGTAACATCCAATCGAACAGACCACCCTCAACCCTCTCCTAATCTTATGTCCCGTCCCCGCACTGGAAAAATCGGCCGGCTGCCCCGCGCCATCCGCGAGCAACTCAACCAACGGCTCCACGACGGCGAGCAGGGCCCGGAACTGCTCGACTGGCTCAATGCCTTGCCCGAGGTGCAGGCCGTGCTGGCCGCCGAATTCGACGGTAAACCGGTCAACGCCCAGAATCTCAGTTCCTGGCGCCAAGGCGGCTACGAGGACTGGCTTGCCCATGGCGAGGCCATCGACCTGGCCCAACGCCTGGGCGAGGAGATTCAGGATTGGAAGGAGCAAGAGCAGGGGGACTGCGCTCCGTTGACCGAGAAACTGATGGTCTGGCTGACCGCCCGTTACGCGGTGGTGGCTCGCCAGATCGGCAAACTGGACGAGGAAAAGCAATGGCAACGCCTGCGCGAGTTCAACGCGGACCTGCTCAAAGTTCGCAAAGTGGATCAAACCGAGCGCCGCCTGCGCCTGATCGAGGAAAAGGCCGCTCTGGAAAGAAAGGCACGGGAGGCGAAGGAGACGGCCAGCCAAGCGGACAACCACGATTTCATTTGTTGGCAGTTGGAAAAAGCCCGGCGCCGTTTATGGGGCGAGGAGATGGTGGACAGAATGAACCGCGCCGACGACGAGCGTGAAATGAAGGAAAGAGTCGCCGAGGCGGCGAGGGCTGCTTCCCAGACCCGTTCCGGCTCCGGCTCAAATGCAACCGTCGATTCAACTCCCAAAACCCCCGAAAATCCGGCCCATTCAAGCCAATTCAAGCCCGAGTCGGGCCTCCAACCCGAGTCGGGGTGCCAGCCGCCTGCGCACGGCCAACTTGTGACTGACTCCGCAGGGCCCCGAAACATCTGAACACGCAAAACCAAACCGTTTGAAAAATTTGCGAGAGGGATCGGTCTCCCCAGCACCTCGGAGGGACGCCGGTCTGAGATGTCGTCAACGCAGCGACACCCTGCCGGTGAAGCTGAGGAGCAGTGTTTTAAAAATTGCCCGAATGGCAAATCGTTTCCGCTTTCCTCGCGCCCGATTTTCGCCATCCTCCGCCCATGTTTTCGGACATCAAGTCGGTTCACTTCGTCGGAATTGGGGGGACCGCCATGGCCTCGGCGGCGGTGGCCATGCACGAGAAGGGCTACCGGGTCACCGGCTCGGACCAGAACGTTTATCCCCCCATGTCCACGTTTCTCGCGGAGCGCAAGATCGAGGTGATGTCCGGCTACGCCGAGCAAAACCTGTCCCGCTCACCCGACTTGGTGGTGATCGGCAATGCCATCTCGCGGGGCAATCCCGAGGCCGAGGCCGTGCTGGAGCGCAAGCTGCGGTATTGCTCGCTGCCCGAGTTGCTGAAGGAGTTTTTCATTCGCGGGAAGCGCTCGCTGGTCGTCACCGGCACGCACGGCAAAACCACCACCACCTCGTTGCTCACCTGGGTGTTCGAGCACAACGGTTTCAAGCCCAGCTATTTGATTGGCGGTATTCCGAACAATCTCAGCCAGGGGGCGCGCTTCACCGATTCGGAATGGTTCATCATCGAGGGGGATGAGTATGACACCGCGTTCTTCGACAAGCGGAGCAAGTTTGTCCATTACCTGCCGGAGGTCGCGATCATCAACAATCTCGAATACGACCATGCCGACATCTTTGAGAGCCTCGGCGCCATCCAGACATCGTTCAAGCGCTTCATCAATTTGATCCCCCGCAATGGATTGTTGCTCGCGAACGGGGATGACTCAAACTTGACCGGGCTTTTGCAGGTCAAGCATTGCCCGGTGAAACGTTTCGGGTTGAGCGAGATCAACGAGATGCGCGCCACGGCTTTGAAACTCGAGGGGTCCCACTCTGAATTTCAACTGGCCGACTCGCGCTTTCGCATTCCGCTTGCTGGCGAGTTCAATGTCCGCAACGCGCTGGCGGTGGCGGGAGCCGCGCGCCATTGCGGTCTCACGGACGCGCAGATCCAGGCCGCCTTCGACACCTTCACCGGCATCAAGCGCCGCATGGAGACGCGTGGCGAGGCGGGCGGCG
>CAZMLP010000023.1:0-7625 GCA_964566745.1 uncultured Verrucomicrobiota bacterium
ATTGATACCAGGGACCCCAATAAACCGGCAGGGGATTCTGCATCGCCCAGGCGGAATTGACGGTGCCGGAGATGGTGGCCCAAGGACCAACGATGCTGTTGGTGGTTGGTTTGCGCAACGGAGCGCTGGGACAAATCCAGACCGAGTTTGTCTTGCCCCATTCCTCGTACCACCACTCCTGCACCTCCCCGGGTTTGAAATCGTTCCAATAAAAATCCGGGTTGTTATAATAATAATAACCCCAGCCCAGGCGTCCGCCGTCGCCGTCAATGCGCAATTTGTAGGAGACCGAAATTTGGCGCTCGTTGCTGAGGCAGCGGATGCTTTGGGCCTTGGCCTTGGCCGAGGAGAGGGCGCCGAGCAACAACGAGGCCAGAATCGCAATGATAGCGATGACAACAAGCAATTCAATGAGCGTAAAGCCCATGCGCGAGCGCGGCTTGGCAGTCATAAAGGAGAACTCTTGACCGACACACTGGCAGTAGGACCGCAAATTAACAACATTATTTTTTCCAAAAACGAGGCATTCCCGAACGAGAAATCCGGCGGGAGTATTTTCAGGGGAGCGCGGTCTAACAAATATGAACCGAAATTATGGAGTGACGACACGGGTGAAGCTGTTGGCGGCGGCGGCCCTCGCGACCGGATGCGCGCTCGGCGTTCTGGGCGGGGCGGAGAGGGTGGTGAAGACGGCCGATCCGAACGAGGTGGCGGAACTGCGGCAGCGGGTGAGCGACCTAAGCCGGCAAATGAAACAGATGGAGAAACGGTTGATGGAAGTCGAGCGCGAGCGACAAGGACCCCATGTGGTCATCCGGCCGGATTCAACCCCGAATCTGCAAGTCGCGCCGCCCTTGCTTCCGAACAAGCCGGGTCGTCCCTTGCCCGAACTGGAAATCAACGGCTGGAAGTTCCAAGTGGTGCCGCTGGCAGCCGGGGGGAATTGAGGGACGCGCCGCCGTCTCGCGTCAAGGCCTCGTGCCGAAGGCGTGATTGAGAAATCGCCAAGTCGAATTGTGACAAACTCAAGCTTCGTCCCCGCAACCAGCGCCCGGAGCGGCTTGCATTTTCCTCATCGCCGACCGTCGTACCAGAGGGTGCATTGCTCCCGGTCGCGGAGGGCGGTGCGGCTCCGAAAGATGGCGCGACCCACCATCCGCAAATGCTCGCGGGGCGTGTAGAGCTTGAGCTTGCGCGCCGAGGTCAGCAGGGGATGGCGACGCAGGATGGTCAGACGTCGCCCGCTTCGGCGACCGTACTCGCCCAGCCGCTTGCTGAGGTCGATTTCCTCGCCCGCGAAGAATTCCTGGCTGAAGCCGCCGATGGCGCGAAATGCCGCGGCGTCACAGAAGATGAACGATCCCGCCGCCCAATGCCGGGTCAGGCTGAGGAGGTGCCATACCTGAGTAAGTGCATGTGTAACCCAGCTATCCGTCTCCAAGCGGACCAGGCTGCCGCCCGCCACGTAACGACCGGTGTTAACGGCGCGGACCACCTCTCCGAAAAGCTCGGCGGAGGGGTAAGAATCGGCGTCCACGAAGAGCAGCCAGTCCCCGGTGGCGATGGAGGCGCCGCGATTCCGGGCGCGGCTGATCTGGTTGACTGGCTCGAAAATGACAGTGGCTCCCGCCGCGCGGGCCAGGGCGGCGGTTTGGTCGGTCGAGTTATTGTCGCAAACAATGATCTCATGCTCCCAACCAGCGGCCCCAAACGCGGCGGCGGCGGTTTGAAGATTGGCGAGGGAGCGGTTGATTAGCTTCTCCTCGTTAAAGGCCGGGACAATGATCGAGATTTTCACCGGTAGCTTGGTTGCCATCATGCAATCTGAACGACGCGCGATAGTAACTTGGACGCAGCCCGCGTGCAAAGATTGCGCGAAAATGTTCTGGAGCGGACGAAGTGTCGATTTTTAGCCACCTCAATCACGCGGGTGAAGGAGGAGATGGTTTTTTCACATCAAGAAAGGAAAGATTGAGCGCTTTTCCGCCATGCAAAAAGCCTTGGTATGGCCTCTGCTTAACAGGATCCCGTGGAAACCAATAAACATTTCGATGGTCGAAATGGGGAACTTCCTGCCGTCACTGCGGTCTTCGCGGTGGCAAACTCCGCCGGTCTTTGCCTGCCTCATCCCGCTGTCCGCCCTGAACAGCGGTTCGCTTCAATGGGGTTGTAGCCTGGCGGCCTGTTCCAACAGGCCGCCGGTTTCTTCTTTTTCGCGCCGGTCGCCGTGCTCCCTCTTGTCAAAATCGATTCCGCGCTCGTGAGAAGTGAGATTCGTTCTCCTTTGAATTCGGAATCGAGGAAGCCTGTCCAAGAGAAAGAAGCCGTACTGGGCGGGGGGGCACGCGACACAGGCGCGACATGGAGGGTCGCCAACCGGTAGCGCGAAGCCATTCAAGCCCGATCAAGGCGCGGAAAGGTAAGTATCGAAGCACACACGAACAAAACGGATTTTTCAATCCGCCCGGCTTGTGAGGGTTTGCAAAGGCGCGAGAGGCGGTGAATCAACCCCGATCAAAGCAAATAAAGCCACCCGGTCCGTTTTGGGACTTCCGGTTCACGAAGTGATTGGGAAACCCGCCGGTTCGGACGCTTCCCCCGCGTCTCACAAGGCGGATAAAGGTGAATCAAGCCACGCATATAACCGCTTCATGGCCAAACGTGGCGGTTGGAGCGGACAGAATCATTGAAATACAGGCCAATCAAGGTGAGTCAAGGCAGGCGGAATTGGCTTTGCTTGACGGTGCGAGTTGGTACGCTGCCAGTCATGACGCAAACAGGCTCCTCCAATCAGCCAGATTGGCATGGGGGGATTTTATTGACGCTGGCCCTTGTGGCATTGGGAATTTTTTGCGGTTGTTCAAAATCCGGTTCGGGCGCGCCCGCTCCGTCTCCGTCTTCGTCCAACGCCACTTCCGTCGCGGCCAAACCTGCCGCGGGAACTAACGGGTCCAAGACCAACGCCATCGCCGCGTTGAATCCGCCCGAGGTGGACCCGGCCGAGCAAGTGACGCAATTGAACAACAAGGGCACCGAGTTGCTCGACCAGCGGAAATATGACGAGGCGATCGCGGTCTTTAACGAGGCAAAGAAATTGAACCCCGATGACGAGAACACGGAGTACAATCTTGGCATTGCCTATGCCCGCTCGGGGAACAAGGAGGAGGCGATCCGGCACTACAACGAGGCGTTGCGCATCTTTCCAGACTATACCGAGGCGCACAATAATCTGGGCAACGTCCTGTTAAGCCAGGGCAAGAAAGAGGAGGCCGTCGCGCAATTTCAAGCGTCCATCAAGACGGACCCCGATCACGCAATGTCCCACAATAACCTGGGCACAGCGCTGGGGCAGATGGGCCGGATCACCGAGGCCACGCTGGAATTTGCCAAGGCAATCCAACTCGATCCCAAGTATATTGAGGCTTACGTGAACTTGGGGAACGCCTACCTGGCGCAGGGAAGAAACGAGGAGGCGGTGACTCAATTTGGACAGGCGCTGATGATTAGGCCTGATTTTCAGCCTGCGATGCGCGGGATGGCACGGGCGCGCCAAGGACTTCCGGGACCAGTCCGATAACCAGGGAAAAAGGCAATGACCAGCCGCGATGGCATTGGCACTGCTCTTCTTTGGGTGTTCACTCGCGTTCTGTTCGGAGCGCGAATGCTCCAGACAGGCCGCGATATGCGCGACAAGATTCAAGGGTTGGGCGAAATATTTGTGATGGACCGCGGAATGTTTTCCCCTTACTTGTATCGGCCCAGCCCGGAAAAGGCCGCAAAAAGGTCGGCTGGCAGAGCTAGAATATAAAGAAAGAAGCTGTAAAGCAGTTCCAATGTCGTCCAGTCAGAACAAGCGTAATCGATCGATCGAAGTTTCGAGAACGGGTGTGTTGTGCGCTTATTGCGAGCATCTCAACCCGAAGGGAATCCAGAAATGCGAGGATTGTAGCCGGGATCTTTTTGTCGATTGCGTGAATTGCGGGCAGCCCAATGTGCGGGCGAGATCGCGCTGCCAACAGTGCGGCAGGCCGTTGCCTTCCGCAGGACCGGGGGAAAAGCTCAAGCGGCAGATCAAACATCTCAAACGAAGGCAAATCCTTGCGGGTGTGTTGTTTGCAATTATTTTTCTTGGCGCGGTTTGGTACGTCGCCTTCCGCTGAATTAGCACTTTACACCCTTCCTCTCAATTCGCAGAGTAGCTGGCGTGTCTTTAGTTTCATTGCCGGGGCGAGGCGGGCAGACTTCAACGCCACCCCAGACGTTTTCCCAAACGAGTGAGGGCTTGGAAACCGCCATCCGGCGGTCACAGGGCTATTTATTGCGCGAGCAAAAACCGGAGGGCTATTGGGTTGGCGAGTTGATTGTTGATTCCACCCTGGTGTCCGACATGGTGGCGTACCACCACTGGAACGGGAAGGTGGACCCGGCCTGGCAGCGCAAGGCGGTCAACCATCTCTTCTCCATGCAGTTGCCGGACGGCGGCTGGAATATTTATTACGGCGGCCCGGCGGAGGTGAACGCGACGATCAAGGCGTACCTGGCTTTGAAGCTGGCAGGCGTGCCGGCGACCGACCCCCGGATGTTGCGCGCGCGAGAGCTGGCCAAAAACCTCGGCGGGGTTCCCCGCATGAACACCTTTTCGAAGCTGTACCTGGCTTTGATCGGCCTCTATCCGTGGAAGTACGTGCCGACCATTCCCTGCGAGGTGCTCCTGCTGGGGAAATGGTTCCATGTGAATTTTTGGGACATGAGCAACTGGAGTCGCGCCATGCTCGTCCCGCTGGCAATCATCAACCATTTCAAGCCCACCCGGAAACCGAGCAACAACGTCAATCTGGACGAGTTGTATCCCGAGGGCTTCCACGAGCGCGACCTGAGGCTGCCTCCTGATCCGCAGTGGTTCACTTACCGGAATTTCTTCCTCTGGCTCGACAAGCTGCACAAGTTCGCGGAGTTGTGGGTCCAGGCCGGAATTCACCCGTTTCGGAAAAAGGCGCTGCGGCGCTGCGAGGAGTGGATGATCGAGCGCTTTGAGGGATCGGACGGTCTGGCTGCGATCTTCCCGGCCATGCTGAACTCGTTGATCGCGCTCAAAGTGCTGGGTTACGCGGACGACCATCCGCTCGTCCAATACGCCGACCGGGAATTAAAGCGATTGCAGCACGAGACCCCGGACTCCGTGCGCATCGAGCCATGCTTCTCGCCCGTGTGGGACACAGCCATTGTGGCGATTTGCCTGCGGGAGTCGGGCATCCCGGCGGACCATCCGCGCATGCAGCAGGCGGCGGAGTGGTTGATGGAGAAAGAAATCCGGTTTCGCGGGGACTGGCAGTACAAGAACCCGGTGGATGTGGAGCCGAGCGGCTGGGTGTTCGAATACGCGAACAAATGGAACCCGGACGTGGATGACACGGCCATGGTGTTGCTGGCCTTGCGCCTGATCCCGACGGCGGACAAAAAGCGGTGGGAGGAGTGCGTGCGGCGCGGCATGACGTGGATGATGGCGTTTCAGTGCAAGGATGGCGGTTGGGCGGCGTTTGACCGTGACTGCACCAAGAGCATTCTTGAGAAGGTGCCCTTTGCCGACCACAACGCGATGCTGGACCCCGAGTGCGCGGACATCACGGCGCGCATTCTGGAGTTGCTCGGCTACGAGAATTACGATGTCAAAAACCCGCAGATTCAACACGCGCTCGAGTACATTAGGGCACAGCAGGAGGCGGATGGCTCGTGGTACGGGCGTTGGGGGGTGAACTACATTTACGGCACCTGGCAGGTGTTGCGTGGCTTGCGGGCGTTGAACATCGACATGCAGCAAGTCTGGATCTTGCGCGCCCGGAACTGGCTGGAAAGCGTCCAGCACGAGGATGGGGGCTGGGGCGAGCGGTGCAACACCTATGATGACCCGGTTTTCAAAGGACAAGGCCCTAGCACCGCCTCCCAAACAGCTTGGGCGGTAATGGGCTTGTGCGCGCTGGATGATCCGTGGCGTCCCAGCCTGGTTCGCGGCATTGAATATCTCATTCAGACGCAAAACACGGACGGCTCGTGGACAGAGAATGAGATCACCGGCACCGGGTTCCCGAAGGTGTTTTACCTGAAGTACGACATGTACCGGAACAGTTGGCCACTGCTGGCCATGGCGACTTACCGGAAATTGCTGGAACGCTGCCAGCCCCACACCAACGGCCACACGAACGGCAGTGTCAAAAACGGCAGCGCCAAAGAATGGCGCAACGGGAATTAAGTGTCAGAGGCAACGCAAGTTGCCTTTGGCCACCAACGTTTTTCCGTCTGGCCAAGCTTGGCTGCGCTCCCACCGGGGGAGTTTCCAATCGCGTTGTCCATGTTTTCTCCACCTGACATTTTGATCCTTTTCGCGGTGAAGGAGGAAATGGCGCCCTTTCAGAAATTGGCCCGCGGCAATTCCGCCGTTCGCGCAGTGACCGGCGGCATGGGCCAGCGCAACGCCGAGTCGTCGGTTCGACGGGAACTGGCGGCGGCACGCCCGGCTTTGGTCATCACCAGTGGCTTCGCGGGAGGGCTGGACCCTGCCTTGCAATCGGGACAGGTGATCTTCGATGCGGACGAAAACTTTCCCCTGGTGGGCGCGTTGACACGGGCCGGAGCGACAGCCGCATTGTTTCATTGCGCGGATCGCGTCGCGGTTACGTCCAGGGCCAAGGCCGCGCTGCAAGCGGAGACAGGAGCCCAGGCAGTGGAAATGGAGTCGGGTGTCATTCGCCAAATATGCCGTGAGCAGGGGGTTCCCAGCGCGACGGTGCGTGTGATTTCGGACATCGCTCAGGAGGACCTGCCGCTGGATTTCAACGCGATGTACACGGCGGACTATCGTTTGAATTTCGGCAAGCTGGCCTGGACGCTCCTCCGGTCCCCGGCCCTCATCCCGCGCCTGTTGGCATTCTCGAAACAGGTGAATTTTGCCGCGCGAGAATTGGCCACCGTGCTCCACTCGATCACTATCCGGGCGTAAAGGCGGTGTGCGGTGAAAAGTTCATCGCCGAAACCGGGGAATTGCAGAGGCGGGGCTTGCGCTTTTTGGCGGTTTCGCCAATCCTGCAATCGCTAGTCAGAAAATCATTGGCAACCTCGCCCGTTGCGATCTCTGCAACGGTTATTGCCCCAAAGTTATGAAAATCAGTCGGCACGAACAACAACCGGGAAAAATCAGGGCGGGCTTCACTCTCATCGAATTGCTGGTTGTCATCGCCATCATCGCTATTTTGGCCGGGATGCTGTTGCCGGCCTTGTCCAAAGCCAAACAAAAGGCGACTGGCTCCGCCTGTCTGAACAATCAGAAGCAACTCCTACTGGCGTGGACCATGTACGCCCAGGACAACGGCGACACGCTTATGCCGACCCAATACAAAGGGGAAAATGGAAACGAGGAGTTGGTGGCCGGTGGCTGGTGGCGAGGAGCGGATCCCGGACCGACTTTCCCCACCAGCATCAACACTTTAGAGGCCGAGCGTCGGACAGCGGAAGGCTGGAAGAAATCTCCTTTGACGAAATATTGTTCCGCCGTCGGGACCATGCATTGCCCGGGGGACACCCGCTCCAAATTTCTCAAACCAGGCGTTGGTGGAAAAGGCCTGGGCTGGGCG
>CAZMLP010000024.1:0-2886 GCA_964566745.1 uncultured Verrucomicrobiota bacterium
CAATCAAATCGTGAAGGCCGCGTTTGTCCTCGCGAAACGCGATCATTAAGTAACCGATTCCAAAAATCGACCAACTCGCCAGCTCGCCCATGTAACGGACGGTCGCTCGACCGACATCAATGGGCGAACCGTCCAAATTCACCACTCGCGCCCGAAAGAGCATCTTGCCCACTGTCGCGCCGCGCAGTCCGTGCATGAGAATGAAGTAGCCCGCGCTCAACAGGGAGTAGATCCCCACCATGATCAGGAACAGGACCGACGCCTTGACCATTTCCTCCTCGGTGGGATTGAACGGATGCTGTTGGAAAGCTTTGGAGACGGCCTCCATTTCCGCGTGCCAAGGCAGGAATAGAAACGCGAGCGAGACGTAAAGGATAAAGAAATCAACAATGTAAGCGCCTAGCCGCGCCAGAAAACCGACCGGAATTCCTTGCTGTGTCGCCCCGGCCGACCGGTCGGCGGTCGAAAGGGGAAAGTCGGCGCGCAACTCCTCATAGGTCCCGGCCGGCGCCCAAGCTCCGCAGTCACTGCGCCAGAGCATGGTGGTGGCGGCCACGCGGCCTTCGCGGACCCACGCGCGGATCTCCTCCAGACCGGCTGGACCGTATTCCCGGCCGTCGCCGCCAATAATTTTGAAACTAGGTTCCATCAATTTTGCCGACTGCCACCCCGACCCGGGGCGGGAAGCGAATCTTGGGTACTTAGCCCGTTGCCCGCGCCTAAACAAATAAAAACCCGTTCCGGGTGCTGGTTTCGTTTTCCATTGCTTGTGAAGCAGCGCCTCCTTTCGTAAAATGAGGAAGTGACACGACATTGCCACAAATGCGGCTGGGAATGGACGCTGGGAGGGCGGCAGCCCGGTCGCAGCGAATCCTGCCACCGGTGCGGCGCCGATCTGCGAGTTTGTTTGAATTGCACCAGTTATGACCCGCGCGCGGCGCATCAATGCCGGGACCGTCGCGCCGAGCCGGAGGCAGACAAGGCGTCCGGCAATTTTTGCGAGTATTTTGAGATCGCCCGGCGCGTTTTTGTTCCCAAAAATGACGCCAATCCTCGCGAGTCCGCCGCGCGCGAGCAGATGCGCAAATTGTTCGGTGATTAGCGACCAGCAGGCCGGATGCTTTGTGAATTTCGCGAGCTGGCGCGACAAACCGGTGACAATTGCGCGGGAAACGCCCATTCCGAAAGATTTCCCCTTGTCAGTGGGCAGCCAGCGTCTTATGAGTTGTTGAACAGCAGTCTGCGATTTGAAACAACGAGCGCATAACAATAGCGCCGATGCCGGGCGGGTCTTCGCCGCCGGGCGATGCACAAGGTTTGGATCGTGATCGAACTCATTCAATTTCCCTGGAGTCCATTTTGCCTTGTCCAACGCCGGATCCTTGAATACTCCGGCGCCAAATTCAAAATCAGCAACATTCCGAACGGCGAGCGCTCGCTGGTTTGGAAACTCACCAAAGAACGCTATTATCAGGTTCCGGTCGTCAAGGACGGGCGTTCCGTGGTCTTTGAGACTGGAAATGACTCGCAGGTGGTGGCCAAGTATCTCGATAGCCGCCTCGGATTGGGCCTCTTTCCCGCCGGACTTGAGGGCGTGCAATCGATCCTTTGGCGTTACTTCGAGGACGAGGTCGAGGGTTTTGGCTTCCGCTTGAACGACATTCACTGGCGCGAGTTTGTCGAAAAGAGCGACCGGCTCCGCTTCTTGCGCCACAAGGAACGCAAGTTCGGTCGCGGCTGCATCGAACAGTGGGCCGCGCAGGAAGCTCAATTGCTTTCCGGTTTGGCCACCAGCCTGACCCCTTGCGAGTTGATGCTCACCGGCAAACCCTTTTTGCTCGGCGACCTACCCCACTTTGTTGATTTTGACCTGTGGGGAATGCTGGCCAATTTTCTATATTCGGGCCATTACGAGCTTCCGGCGGCGCACAGGCGCCTTCGGGAGTGGCATGGCCGGATGACCCACATCAAACACGCCCGGTGAACCATTTGACGCGCGCCAACCCGCGGTTGGGCCTCCCCGCCCGGCCCGCGCGTCGTGTCCACCAGGCTCCACCCCGGCAGCCCTCCTCGCGGTGAAAAACTACATCCTCGACACCAACGTCCTGCTCCACGACCCCAACTCCCTCCTGAAATTCCAGGAGAACAATGTCCTCATCCCGATTGAGGTGATCGAGGAGATTGACCGGTTCAAACGCGAGAGCTCCGAGCTGGGCCAGAACGCGCGCGCGGTCTCTCGCTCGCTCGACGCGTTTCGGGCCCAGGGCCATTTGAGTCACGGGGTCGGGTTGCCGAATGGCGGCCACCTGAAAATTATTTTCAACACCGAGGCCAGGGGCGGCGCGTTGCCGCACGCAAATGGCTCGGTGGACAGTCGCATTGTCGCGCTCGCGCTCTGGGTCCAAAAAGCGGACCTCACCATCCCGACGATCCTCGTCACCAAGGACATCAACCTGCGTATTCGCGCCGACACGCTCGGCTTGCCCGCCGAGGACTTCGAGAACGACCGGGTTTACCTCAAGGATTTGTACAGCGGCATTTTCGAGCGGAAGGCAACCGCCGAGACGCTGGCAAAATTCCGTTCCGCCGGCGAGCTCGACCTGGAGCCGGGCGAAACTTACTACCCGAACGAGTACTGCACGCTCGCCGAGGAGGGGAACGGCAAGCGCGCTGTCCTCGCCAAGATCGACCCCACGGGCAAGAAGCTCGTGCCCATTTACGATTGCCGCGAGGGCGTTTGGGGCATCAAGCCGCGGAACCGGGAGCAGCATTTCGCCCTCGACGCGCTGCTGGACGAGCGGGTCAAGCTGGTGACGCTGATGGGCAAGGCAGGCACCGGCAAAACCTTGATCGCGATGGCCGCGGGTCTCAAACGCACGGTTAATG
>CAZMLP010000025.1:0-2586 GCA_964566745.1 uncultured Verrucomicrobiota bacterium
GGCGTTTGGGTAAAGGTCAGCCAGTTTGGCGGCCGCGACGTGGCGACCCTGGAGTTCCCTCCCTTGGACAAAATCACCGGCCCCGGCATTCCGCAGAAGCCCGGCGAGCGCGGCTGGTACGATTTCCCGGAGGCCACCGGCATCGCGCCATTGTCGCCCGCGCGGTACGAGCATCCTTTCGAGCAGGGCGTTTTCAAGCCAACGTTTCCGCAATCCGCGATCGGCAAAACTCCCAAAACCGAGCGGGAATTCATCGCGGCGGGGCTGGATCCGGCTGGCGGGCGCCCGGGCATTCCCACGTTGCGTGGTTTCCTGGCGGTGTCGCGGCAAACCACTCTGCAAGACATGAGCGTGGATTTGTCCCAATCGACTCAGAAGGAAATCACCCTTCCCGCGCCGCTGCGCCCCGCTGGCTTCACCGGATCGGATCAAGCGACCGCCGACTTCGGCTACACGCCGCCGGAACTCTTTGACGAGGAATTCTACGCCAATTTTAAAGGCTCTTACCGCGGGACCGAGGCCCCGGTTGACCGCAACGGCTCCTCGGGCGCCTTTGGCGTCGCCTCCGTGACAATCCCTCTGGCTGAACTCACTTCCGCGAGCGTGGCCAAAATTTACACGGACCTCGTCGTTTCCGTGAAACATCTCAAAGGCACCGAGGACTTCACGTGTTTGTTTAGCTGGGATAGCTGGCTGTTCAACCTGCCCTTCATTAACGGCGCCGCCTTGCGTGATTCCATGACCGTCAAGGGCATTTCCATTGAAGGGTCACGCAGCGCGCATTACCTCATCCTCACTCCCCGCGCCTACCGCACGGCGCTGGACGAGTTCGCCCGCTTCAAGCAGTCAAAAGGGTTAAATGTTGATTTTGCCTATGTCGGAACGTCCGCGACGGACGACGTGCCGCCGGACCGCAACGCCATCGACGCCTACCTCGAAAGCTACTTCAAGGCGAACTACTGCCACGGCGTCTATGTGCTTCTCGTCGGGGATGTGGATGTGATTCCCAGCGGACGGACCACCCGCATCGACAGTGATCCGGACAAAGCGGACGCCGATTCCGATCATATCTACGAGGTGCTGGGATCAGACCGCTTCCCGAGTCTCTATGTGGGCCGTCTGTCGGTCAATTCCGAGGGCGAGCTGAACAACCAGTTGGCGAAGATTCTCTCCTACGAGCGCAATCCGATTGCTGGCGACTGGCCCACTAAGGCCACGCTGGCCGCGAACAGCCAGAACGACGATGGCAGCCGGGGTGTCAGCGCGTCCTTCCCGAGCAAATACGCCGCCGCCGTGAACGCGGTGGCCAGCTATGGCGGTTACACCTCGTCGCCCACCTTCCAGGTGCTGCACGCGGGCGCGGCCACTGCCAGCGCCACCCGCGCGGTAAACCAGGACGTGGTGAATGCCATCCACAACGGCCGGGGTATCGTGCTGTATCGTGGTCACGGCGACGGCAGCGGGTGGGTATCCGGCTGGGACGGGTCAAGCACCTATGGCCTGGACTTCACGACCAGCCACATCAATTCCCTCACCAATCGCGCCTATCCCATTGTGTTCGCGATCGCCTGCCAAAACGGCCGGCTGCGGAACAATGACGCGATCTCCGAATTGTGGATGAGCCGCGCCAATGGCGGCGCGGTCGCCCACTTTGGCGCCAGTGTCAATTCTTACACGGATGAAAACCACGAGCGCGCCAAGGGATTGTTCCGCGCCATTTACGAGGGCGGCTTCACCCGCCTTGGACCGATATTGGCCGAGGGCGAGCGCATTTCCTATAACGTGACCGGCGGCGGCGCTGGATGGGACAATAACACCTTCGCTTATAACCTGCTCGGCGACCCCGAATTGACAGTCCGCCGCAAGGCGGTTCCGTTGAACATCGGGGTCATCCCGGTGCTCACATTGGCCCAATCCTCGGGCACCATCCTCTTGCTCAAAGACTCCTCGGGCGGCGTGGTGAGCAATGCCCTGGTCAATGTGATTCTGGCCAACCAGACCCGCACCAACCTCTTCACTGGTCCCACCGGCTCCTTGCTGCTGCAAGGAATCAAGCCGGCGGAAGTTTCCACGGTGCAAGTGCACGCCGACGGTTATCCCTATGCCGAAAGTGATTTTGGGACTCCCGTCCAGGCATTGCTCAAGGCCCTCGGCTTTGGGCGAACCGGCGCCTTTAACCTCACGGTGGAAGGAGCGCAGGGCAACTGGGTCATCCAGGCATCCACCGACCTGGTAAAGTGGGTTGACGTGGGAACCATCAAAGCCGGAGGCAGCTCGTTGACCGACCTCGACGCGCCGCAGTTCAAGTATCGTTTCTACCGCGCCGTTTCCCAATAAGCGTGGAACCTTGTTGAGCGCGGCGGCGAATTCTTTCGAGTTCGCCGCCGCTGTTCTATAGTAACCCCATGAACTGGCTGCTGGTCATGATGATCTGGATGGCCACACCCGGCATGTCCACCAACCTTTTTTGGACCTCATTGGAGCGTCCAGCTGTCCCCTTGCCCGCCGGTGATTTCAGCGCGGCGGAAAAATACCTTCGGGCAAACGGTCTCGCGTTAAAACGATGGGCTGGCGCCGGCTTTGGCG
>CAZMLP010000026.1:0-2681 GCA_964566745.1 uncultured Verrucomicrobiota bacterium
TCCAAGCTCAGAAATCCCGCGTGCACCAGAACATCCGCCTGTTCAGGCGTGATGCCGGGAATCGCCGCCAAGGTTTGCACCGCTTGGGCCACCTTCTGCTCAAAACCCATCGTGGTAACCGCCTCGGCCTCGATATCGACATGCCAGCCCGTTAACTTCGAGGTTAGCCGGGCATTTTGCCCGCGCTTGCCAATGGCCAAGGACAACTGGTCCTCGCTCACCAAGATTTTAATTCGCCGGTTGGCGTCGTCCACCTCAAAGGACTTGAGCTTGGCAGGCGACAACGCGTTGGTCGCGAACGTTTTGATGTTCGGATCCCAACGGATAATGTCCACCTTCTCGTTGTTCAGTTCGCGGACAATATTCTTCACCCGCTGGCCGCGCAGGCCAACGCAAGCTCCCACCGGATCGACTTTATCGTCGCGCGAATAGACAGCAAGTTTCGTGCGGAATCCCGGCTCGCGGGCGATTCCTTTAATTTCGATGGTTCCGTCACTGATTTCGGAAACCTCCAATTGAAAAAGCTTTATGACAAATTGCGGGTCCGCGCGGGAGAGAATGATTTCTGGACCATGGGCGTTGTTTTCCACCGCCTTCACGTAGCAACGGATGCGTTCGCCAATCTGGTACTCCTCGGTCGGCACGCGCTCGCGGTTGGGCAGCAGGGCCTCGTATTTGCCCAAATCAATGGTCACATCCGACCGGTCGAAGCGGCGCACGGTTCCGCTAACGATATCGCCCGTCCGATCGCGGAACTCGGCGTAAATTAATTCCTTCTCGGCGCGCCGGATGTGCTGCATGAGGGCCTGCTTGGCATTCTGCGAGGCGATGCGCCCAAAATTTGCCGGAGTGACCTCGACCTCGACCTCTTCGCCCACCTGCGCGTCACCCTTGATCCGTCGCGCGTCGAAAACCGAGATTTGATCGTGCTTGGACACAACCTTTTCCGACACGATGAGTTTTGCGAAAGCCTTGATGTCGCCAGACTTCGGTTCGATGCTGACACGCAATTCACGCGCCGGGCCGACCGCTTTTTTCGCGGCTGAAAGCAACGCCTCCTCGACAGCCCGGAGCAGGACATTTTTGTTAATGCCCTTCTCGCGCTCCCAAAACTCTAGTATGGCTAAAAATTCAGCGTTCATAACTCAGGCCATTCTCCCTATTTGGAGAACAAAAAAGTCGGCAGAATTTGCATCTCCGACTTTGGCGCGCTGGCAACCCAGCTTTGAATTCGTTAAAGGACGTTAATTTTTACCGGTTGGTGAGTCAAGAGGCAAAAATAGCCTCTGTTGGCTTTAAAACTGCTAATAATTTTGGGTTACACCGGGTTGCTTGGATTGCCGGGCGCGTTAATCCGCGCCCCAGGGGCACTTAACATTTGATCTGCCGGTTTGGCGATTGCCAAAACGCGTGAATGTCGCTTGCTTTTTGCCTGGCAACGCGTTCGATAGGGGTATGTTCCAATACGTCGCCTCGGCCGCCGACAAGGAATGGCAACCCGGTCCGTACCCTGGCGTTCAATTGAAGGTGCTGCACAAGAACGAGGTCACCGGCGGAGTGGTGGTTTTGCGCAGGTTTCTATCCGGGATCACGGTTCCCGCCCATGTTCATCCGCTAGCCAATGAGCATGCCTATGTCCTTTCGGGCGAATGGGAAGAGTCCGGTGTCACCCACGGTCCCGGCGCCTTTTTCTTCGCTCCTCGCGGCGCGCAACATGGTCCGCACGTTGCAAAAACCGAGGTAATCAGTCTCACACAGTTTGACGGCCCGTTGACGGTCGCGTAAACCGGGCTCGCATGAGGAGAACGCTCTCGCCTGCATGGATTCTGACGATCCTCACCGGGCTAAATCTTCTCAACTACCTCGACCGCTTCGTCATTCCAGCGGTGCTGGGGCCGATCAAAACCGACCTTCAATTGACGGACACAGAGCTGGGGCGCATCAATACCATCTTCATGATTGGTTACTTTGTGACCGCGCCATTTTTTGGGTACCTCGGTGATCGTATCTCGCGCAAATGGCTGATCGCTTTTGGCATTTTTGTTTGGAGTTTGGGCACGGTTTTGACCGGCATGGCGGGTAGTTACGGAATTCTCCTCGCTTACCGAATCCTCGTCGGAGTGGGCGAGGCCAGTTACGGGGCGATCAGTCCGAGCCTCATTTCCGACGCGTTTCCCGCCTCGAAACGCAACAACGCGCTCACCATATTTTATGTCGCGATTCCGGTGGGCGCCGCATTGGGCAACATTCTTGGCGGCTCGATGGCCGCGAATTTCGGCTGGCGCTCGGCGTTTCTCTGGGCGGGCGCGCCGGGCTTGTTGCTGGCTTTGGCGCTGCTGCCTTTTGCCGAGCCACCGCGCGGGGGCGCGGACGGCGGCGTGCCGGTGGTCAAGCCCGGTTTTCGAGATTTCCTCAAGATTTTCCAGCAGGCCAAGTTCAACCTCGTGGTTTGGGGTTACACGGCGTACACATTCGCGCTGGGCGGCTTTGCCATCTGGGCGCCGAGCTTCCTCACGCGCGAGCATGGCATGGCCAACGACAAAGCCTCCGGATTCTTCGGCGTGGTGCTGGTGCTCGCCGGTTTGATCGGCACGCTCGCGGGCGGGTTTGCGGCAACTGCCTGGCAGAAACGCAATCCCGCTGGTTACGCGCTCATGCTGGGCTGGTCGGTGCTTCTCTCG
>CAZMLP010000027.1:0-1639 GCA_964566745.1 uncultured Verrucomicrobiota bacterium
TCCCAGCCGATGATGTCGGTGAGCAACTGGTAACGGCTGATGTCGTGGGCGTCATTGTACTCGGTGCAGAGACCGACGCTGATGCCCGCCACCGGGCGGATCAACGGCACGCCGGCGTCCATCAGCGCGAGGCTCGCGCCGCAAACCGTGGCCATGGAGGTGGAGCCGTTGGACTCCATGATCTCGCTGGTCACGCGCACCGCGTAGGGGAACTTGTCGAACGGAACCATTGGCTCCACGGAACGCTCGGCGAGCGCGCCGTGACCGATCTCGCGGCGGCCCGGGCCGGAAATACGACCGGTCTCGCCGACGGAGAAATTCGGAAAATTATAATGCAGGATGAACTGCTTCTGGGTCTCGCCGCCGGTGTAGGAATCGAACTCCTGCGAGTCCTCGGTGGTGCCGAGGGTCGCGAGGACAACCGCCTGGGTCTCGCCGCGGCAGAAAAGCGCGGAACCGTGGGCGCGCGGCAGGAGACCGACCTCGCCGGAGATGTTGCGGACATCGTTGAAACCACGACCGTCGAGGCGCTTCTTGTGATTCAACACCAGCAAACGCACGGCCTCTTTCTGGATGTAATAGAACGCGTCCTTGAGCACGAACTCGGTGACCTTCTCCGCGCCATGTTTCGCGACCAGCTTGGCGCCGATCTCGTCCGTCAACGCTTTCCAAGCGGCTTCGCGGGCGAGTTTGCCGGGAGTGAGCAGGGCGGGGATGATGCGGTCGCCGCCAAATTCCTTGGCATCGTTAAGCACCTCGTCCGGCACCGTGTTGACGGTGATCTGCCGCTTGGGCTTGCCGGCCTTGGCCGCCAGTTCCTTCTGCGCCGCGATCAACGGCTGGCAACAGTCATGCGCGAAGCGCAAGGCCGCGTTGAAGTCCGCCTCGGAAATTTCCTTTGCCGCGCCCTCGATCATCACCACGTCTTTGGTGTTGCCGACGTAGATTAAGTCGAGATCGCTTTCGGCCTGCTGGGCGTGGGTGGGATTCGCGACGAACTGCCCATTCACGCGGCCGACGCGCACCGCGCCGAGCGGGCCATCCCATGGGATGTCGCTGACGGTCAGGGCGGCGGAGGCGCCGAGAATACTGAGAATGTCCGAATCGTTCTCGCCGTCCGCGCTGAGCAGGATGCTCTGCACTTGGACCTCATTATACCAGCCTTTGGGAAAGAGCGGGCGAATGGGGCGATCCGTGAGGCGGCAAGTAAGAATCTCTTTTTCGGTGGGGCGTCCCTCGCGCTTGAAGTAACCGCCGGGAAACTTGCCGACAGCGGCCGCTTTCTCGCGATAATCGACCGTGAGCGGGAAAAATTCCTGTCCGGGCTTGGCCTTGATGGCGGCCACGGCGGCTGTGACGATAATCGTCTCGCCGAGCTGCACTGTCACGGCGCCGTCCGCCTGTTTGGCGAGCTTGCCGGTTTCAATATGGATGGTGTTGGTCCCAACTTGGACCGATGCTTTTTCTGACATAACTAGGTATATGGTATTGGCTATACCCGTTGACCCTGAGGAACTTCATTCAACAACCCGGGGAGAGGGTGCTGAATGAAATTTCCCGGTGCCAACGGGTACAATTACTTTAATAGGCGCGGAACATTGGGGCAACTCGCGACCGTGCCGCGCGTTCACGACCAAGC
>CAZMLP010000028.1:0-2779 GCA_964566745.1 uncultured Verrucomicrobiota bacterium
TGTTGTTGTTTTATCGGTAAGCGGTGGTGAGCACGTCGCTTATCTCGCCCGGCTTGAGCTTGAACGCCGTCTCATCTAACTGTTTCACCATCTGGCCGCGCGGGAATACATACTCGCCGCCGCGGTCCTTCGAGCCGGGATCCTCCGAGAATTCCTGCGCGAGCTTGCCAAAGTCCTCGCCCTTCTTCGCGCGGGCCAGGAGGTCGTCGATCTTCTTGCGCCGCTCTTTCTTTTCCGCGTCGCTCAGCTCCTTGTTGCTTGCCATGTCCTTCGTCGCGATCAAAATGTGCGCGGCCCGGACCATTTCCGGTTTCTCGAACTGGGCCGGGTTTTCCTCGAAAAACTTTTTCGCGTCTTCGTCTGTCACCTTGATGAGCGTCTGCATCTCGCGATCCAGCACCTGGGCGCTGGTGGCCTGCTCCAGAATGGTGGCGCGCACTTCGTCGAGAGTCGTGCTGGAGTCCGCGAGTTGTTTTTTCAACGCCTCCTCGCCGCCCGCGCGGGCCGGGAGATCCGCCATGAACTTGTCGGCGTCCTCCTTGCCTTTCTTGCGGTCGGTGTCGTTGGCCTTGGCCAGGAGGAGCTTGGTGGTGACCATTTGATCCAGCAGTTGCTGCCGCATCATGGTCTTTTGCTCGGGCGGGATGCTCCGGCCCTGCGCTTTGGCGCCGGCCTCGGCTTGCATTATCCGTTTGTCCAGTTCCGCCTGTTTAATCTCAAGCCCCTTGCCTTTGCATATCACGTCGTCCGGTTTGGGAGCGGCGGCCGGCGCTTCAGCGGCGCGCAAGGTGGCGAGCGGGAAGATGGTGACCGCGCCACAAAGAATGGCCAGCCGGGGCAGGAGCAATTTCATAGTCATGTTTTTTCGGAGCGACCGGAGCGGCGCTGTGCGCGCGACGAAACCGGCCAAAAGAGTTCGTTCCACGGCATTATAGTTTAACCACGCGCAGATTGCTAATGTCCGGATCGCGGCCAATTTCCTCCAGAACCGCCGCCGGAGGCACGCTGTCGAGGTTCAGGACGGTGAGCGCCTGGCCACCCGCGTTATCGCGGCTCAGGCTCATGCTGGCGATGTTAACCGAGTGCTTGCCCATCACCGTGCCGATGTGACCGACCATGCCGGGGCGGTCCTTGTTATTGAAGATGAACAGCACTCCCTCAGGGACGATTTCGACCGTCTGTCCGAGCAAACGAACGATGCGCGGTTGTTGGCGCTTGCCCAGAATGGTGCCGCCCGCGGAAAACTTCTGGCCGTCCGAGTGGACCGCGATATGCAACCACTCGTTGAAATCGGTCTCCTCGCTCGACTTGATCTCCTCGACCAGAAGGCCCAGCGAAGTGGCCATCGCCCGGACGTTCACCTGGTTCACGTCCTTGCCTCCCGCGCTTTCGAGAAAGCCTTTCAACACCGAGCGCGTGATCGGATCGGTCGGCAGTTCGTTCGCCTTGCCGCCGTAAGTGATTACCAGCCGGTCGTTGCGCTTTGGCGCGAGTTGCGCCAGCAACTTGCCCAGTTTCTCCGCCAGCGTCAGGAACGGCTTCACCACCGCATAGGTCTTGGCGTCGAGATTCGGCAAGTTGACGGCGTTGCGCACTGCGCCGTTGACCAAATAGTCGGTGATCGCCTCAGCCACCTCGATGCCGACGTTTTCCTGCGCCTCGTCCGTGCTCGCGCCCAAGTGCGGCGTCATGATGACCTCCGGCAAGGCGCGCAACGGCGAGTCCTTCGGCAACGGCTCGGTCTCATAGACATCCAGCGCCGCGCCCGCGACTTTTCCCTCTTTGATGGCAGTCAAAAGGTCGGTCTCGGCCACGATGCCGCCGCGCGCGCAGTTCAGGATGCGCACGCCCTTCTTCATTTGCGCGAAGGCGGCGTTGTTCACCATTCCTTTGGTCTCATCCGTCATCGGCATGTGAACGGTGATGAAATCGGAGCGGGAATAAACCTCCCCCAATTCCACGAGCTCGACTTGCAGCGACTTCGCGCGGGAAAGAGTCAGGTAGGGATCATATGCCAGCACGCGCATGCCAAACGCGATCGCGCGGCGCGCGACCTCGCTGCCGATGCGGCCCATGCCGAGAATGCCGAGCGTCTTGTTGTACAACTCCACGCCCGAGAATGCCTTGCGATTCCACTCGCCCGCCTTCATCGAGCCGTGCGCCTGGGGAATCTTGCGCGCCAAGGCCATTAGCATCGAAAACGTCAACTCGGCGGTGGAGATGGTGTTGCCCGCCGGAGTGTTCATCACCACAATGCCCCGCTGGGTGGCCGCGTCCACGTCCACGTTGTCCACGCCGACACCGGCGCGCCCCACCACGCGGAGCTTGGGCGCCGCCTCGATCAGCTTGCGGGTGATCTTGGTCTCCGACCGCACCACCATGGCCTCGACTTCCGCGACCAGCGGCAGTAGGTCCGCCTCGGACAACCGCTTCTCCAGCACGGTGACTTTGAACTCGGGACGTTGCTGAAAAAGCGCGATTCCTTTCGGGGAAATCGGGTCGCAGATCATTACATTCATCATAAAAGGCCGGTAACTGTAGGAAAGCACGCCGGGCAGGTCAACCGGAACATCGGACGGTTTTTAAGGACCAATACCCGACTAAATCACTCAAATTATCCATCTTTTTGTCCAAGCGCAGTATTCTTCGTGCGCCCGCACCCTGTTTTATTAATCCCTTTGCCCGCGCAACTCGATCCTACCGCCCGATTTCGACGCAACTCATTATCGCCCATATGTTTTTAACTTGCTCAATTTTGATGTCGCCCTTTGCCATCGGG
>CAZMLP010000029.1:0-4303 GCA_964566745.1 uncultured Verrucomicrobiota bacterium
GAGGCCTCATCGAGTTGAACCTGCGCACAGAGCCATCCTTGCCACGCGTTCCCTTCATCCTCTCCAACACTGGCGGGCATTTTGCGCGGCGCCAGCTTCTCGGCTTTCGCGAGCATTGCTCTCGCCTCCTCTTTTTCTCCAAGTTGCCAGTAGGCCATCGCCAACACCGCATATAAGTGTCCATGTACGTGAAGCCCCGGAGTTTTCAGCGGCTTTTGCGCCCATTCGATGGCCTGGGCATAATGCCCCTGACGGTATTCAGAGAGCGCTTTGGAATCTTCAAAATAGGGCATTGCTCCTTGAAATCCAATTCCGCTTGATACCGTCATGTCATTCAGGCGCGCAATCATCCTCAGGTCTAATTCTGAAGATGGGAGAAACAGGCACGATTTCGCCACTTGGTCCGCAGCGTAGAGGTCGGTAGTGCCAGCGTACGTGGCGAGAATCCTTTTGCAGAAATTTTCGTATGCAGGCCGGTCATGAATTTTGGCATAAAGCATCGCGAGATTGGAAAATCGCCAGTAGTTTGCAGGTTGATATTCAAATACCAGAGCAGCATCGTTGGCAGCCTCACGCCAGCGACCACGCCGTGCTTTGAGATCGCTCCTGAGAGCCAACAGGCTGACACTCGGGGGTTGCCGGGCGAGGGCAGGGGTAAGGACGTTGTCGAGTAATTGTTCCGCGGCATCAAAGCTTTTCTGAGCAATGAGGCGGCTGGCGAGGTTCACCAATTCATGCAGCGCTTGCCACGGCTCATCCTGCCCCTGATTGTGCCGGGCTCCCGGCAATTCACGATGCAAGATTTCCGCTTCCTCTGATTTGCCCTCGGCGTTAAGGACCAAACAGAGACCACTCAGCGAATGCAACGTTTTCGGATCGCCATCGCCCGCTAGTTTCCGCCACGCGGTTGACGCCTGTCGGTGCGTAATCTCCGCTTCAGCCCATTTCCCTTCCGCGATTAGCGTCGCACCAAGGCTGTCCAGCGTGTAAAGAAAATCTGGGTTATTCTCGCCCGAAAGCTTTCTTTGGATAGAGAGTGCCTTGGTTAACATTTCCTCGGATTCCCTCAGATTCCCTAACTGCCTCGTGCGCTCGCCCAGGGAGGATAAGGTTTTTGCCACGTCAGGATTCTCCTCTCCAAGCAGCTTCCGAAGCATCGCCAGCGCCTTGCGTTGCAAAGATTCACTCTCGGATAGTTTACCATTGAGCCCTGCCGCCCAAGCCAGATCGTTGAGCGCCGATGCCACCAATAAATCCTCGGCGGGGAGCCGGTTACGCCGCATCGCGAGCATTTCCCGCGCCGTCGCCTCGGATTCGGACGCCCTGCCCGCATCGCCGAGCACAATACTAAGATTATGGAGCGTGTCTGCCACCTCCAAGCTATCGGCCCCGAATAACTTCTGCCTGATTCCGAGCGCCTCGCGGGTCAGTGCTTCAGATTCAGCGAGGCGGCGTTGGTGCCGAAGCACCGTTGCCAGGTCATTGAGGGAAGTGGCCACGTCCGGATTTTCGTTGCCAAACAACCGCCTGCGAATGCCGAGCGCTTCCAGATCGACGCTTTCGGCCTCCAGTAATTTGCCCTCCTTGAATAGCGCCAGGCCCAAGTCTCTGAGAATCGCGGCTGACTCTTTGCTCTCCGCGCCAAACAACTCACGGTTGATTGCGAGCGTGATGCGATGCATTTCTTCAGCCAGTTCATACTTGCCGATTTGCAGATAAAGATTGCCTATAAGATTGCGCAGTTCGGCCTCGACCGCGGGTTGATTGGTCATCTCCTTGCCGACGCGCTCGGCCGTTTGATCCAGAATCTCGCGCAACATCACGGTATCACGGCCCCGAGCGACTGACGGCCCAACACCGCGCAACATGTTTTCGAGGAACCTCGTGACTTGTTGACTCTTGACCGAAGCGGCCTCCGCCTTGCCGGTTGCGGTTTCCGCCTCGCGACGCGATTTGCGCTCAGTGGCGAGAGATGTCGAAACCACAATCAAGCTGGCGACAAGGAGCAGCGCGATCACACCGAGGCCAACGAACAGAAGCTTGTTGCGCAGCACCGTCTTTTGAAACTTGTATAGCTGGCTGGGAGGGCGGGCCGATATCGTCTCGTTGCCGAGAAAACGCTTTATGTCCAGGGCCAGACCATTGGCTGTCTCGTAACGGCGCGAGCGGTCCTTCTCCAGGGCTTTCATCGCTATCCAGTCGAGATCTCCGCGAACGGCGCGAATTAACGTTGGAGGCTCGGCCCGGTGACGCAAGGCTATAGCTGTTAAATCGGGACCGGTCATTTTGCTTAACCGGGTGGAAGGGCGGACAGGCTCTTCTTCGCGAATCACGCGACGGATTTCATCGAGGCCGGCTTTTAACAATTCCCCTGTGTCAAAAGGCGTCGAGCCGGTCAGCAGCTCGTAAAGCAGCACACCCAGACTGTAAATGTCGGTGCGGGTGTCCACGTCCGCGCCGGTGAGCGCCGCCTGCTCCGGACTCATATAGGCGGGGGTGCCAACTAGCACCTCGAATTCCGTGAAAAATGTCTTGTCCCTCAACCGCTGATTCGTGGTGGCTTTGGCGATGCCAAAATCAATGACCACTGGCAAGGCCGCCCCTTCCGTCGTTTTGCTCACCAAGATATTGGAAGGTTTGATGTCGCGATGGATCACCCCCTTTTGATGCGCGTGTTGAACCGCCTGGCAAACCTGGACGAAAAGGTTCAACCGTTCCGTGGTCGTTAAAGACTCCCGATCACAATATTCAGTGATCTTGACTCCCTGCACCAACTCCATCACGAAATACGGCCGGCCGGATTCGGTCGCCCCGGCGTCGAAGATTTTGGCGATATTCGGATGATCCATCAACGCGAGCGCCTGTCGCTCGGCCTCGAACCGGGCGATGACGCTGTTGGTGTCCATGCCCGGTTTGATGACTTTCAACGCGACTCGCCGGCGAACCGGCTCCTCTTGCTCGGCCATGAAGACGATGCCGCAGCCACCTTCGCCGATTTGCCGCAACAATTTGAAATGCCCAATGCGATCCCCGGCTTTCTCTCCCGCAGTACCGGGCCTGGCTCGCGTTGATGTGTTTTGGAGAGGTTCCTCCAGAAAGTCACCAATCTGGTCGTGAAATTTTAGCAGGGCTTCGACCTTTTCGCGCAGTTCGCCGTCCCCGCCGCAAGCGCTCTCGAGATAGGCGGCGCGCTCGCCAAGGGGAAGTTGGAGAGCTTCTGTAAAGACCACCACGTCGCGATTGGAATGTTCACTCATTTCATCGTGCCAATCATTCTCCCGCTCATTGTGCAAATCAAACGCAAACACGCCGGCTCAAGACCGGCGAAGACCAATGAACCCTCGTGCCGTCAGACTTCATTGGGCTTGCGCGGCGGCCCGCTTCAACCATTCAAGGCGAGATTTGCCCTTCAAAGTGCCAAAAGTTTGTTTGAAATTTCAGAGGGCCATGACGGAAAAATGGCGGCGTGCTTTGACCGGCAAGCAACTTGCCGGAGCAGAACTTCAGTCGCAGGCCGCCGACTTCCACGCGTGAAAACCTCCGTGACGTTCCACCAACGGCGCGTCGGCCGAACGACCTGACTATCGCGATTCCCGCGGGTCCCCGCAGGTTGAACTTAATCGCTGGAAGGCTTTGGCCGCACAGCACTTCCCGCCAGTCGTGACGCCCCGCAGACCTCCTGGCACGGACGGTGCGAAGGGGATGGAATTACGCGAGTCGCGCGCGACGCCGGGTCAAGCGCACCGCGAACCAGAGCAGGCGAATATGACCATGAACAAACCGATCATCCACTCAGCCACAACATGAACGCCAAGAAGCAAGTAATCATCACCGCACCCCTCGTTTTACTGCGAAAAATCGCCGCGCCAGCCGTCGTTGCGGCGCTCGTTTTCGCAATCACCGTTCTCTCGATGCGTGCCGGCGCGCCGGCGACGGGCACCTTGTACAAGAGCGTCAAAGTTGGCGGTCTGGATATCTTTTATCGCGAGGCTGGCCCAACCAACGCTTCCACGCTTCTGTTGTTGCATGGCTTCCCGACCTCATCGCACATGTTTCGTAACCTGATTCCCGCGTTGTCAGACAAGTACCACGTTATTGCGCCGGACTACCCAGGCTATGGCCAGAGTTCGATGCCAAGCGTGGCTGACTTCAACTACACGTTCGATAACTTGGCCAATGTCGTTGACAACTTCCTCCAGCAAATCGGCCTTCAACGTTACAGCCTTTACGTGATGGATTACGGAGCGCCGGTCGGTTTTCGCATCGCGGAACGGCATCCCGAACGCGTCCAATCATTGATCGT
>CAZMLP010000030.1:0-2795 GCA_964566745.1 uncultured Verrucomicrobiota bacterium
ACGCCTGGTCGATCACCGCGTCGCGCGTGATGTTGTCCGCGCGGAAAACCCACGGTTTGCCTGGGGCGGCGGCCTTCGGCACAATCACGGAGAGGCCAATCAAGCCCCACTGGCTTGCCGTCACCGAGTCGTAGCGGCTGTAACACTCCGTGTAGCCCGGCCCGCGGCAATTCGCGTAGGTCTTCTCCTCCTTCAGCCAGACATTCGTGCTTTCCTGGCTGTAGTAATAGGACTTCGCGTATTTGTCGTCCGCGAACTTCGGACGGCCAATGTCCTCGGCGGGCAGCATGTGGCTGGTAATCCAGTCCGCGATGGGCTGCGGATTCTTCAAACTGTGCGGATGATGCGCGGGGCCATCCTTGATCATCACGGTGATCCGCCCGCCAAGTCGCCGATAGCGATCCTCGATGGGCAGGGTGTGACGTTGCAGGAGAAAATCCTGGCTGCCACAGACATTCAGCAGCGCCACATCATTCTTCGCCAGCGCGCCGAGCTTGAGGAACGCCTCGGGGCGGATCGCCGGGTTGTCCGCGTAGATGCACGAGACTTTGTCCGGGTTCACAGTAGTCCAGTCATACTCGTTCACACCGCCTTTGCTCATGCCAACAAAGGCGGGCTTCTTCCCAAGGCCGTGCTTGTCCGTCAACCACGTGTAAAAAGCATCCCACGTCTTGTCGGGATCCGGCGTGATGAACGCGATGTGAAAACCGCGGCGCAGCAACTCCACCTCGGTCTGCGGCTCGTGATCCCAATAACAGCCCCGCCACGACCACGGGTTGCCCGGCGCGGATTGTTTGGGCACGACCACGATGCAGCGTCGTTGGCCGTGGGGCGGGGCGCCCACGCCGAACCTCTCCCCTGCGGGCGGCTGGAACGGGTTGACGTCAAAAGTCGCCTCGTCCATGACAAAATCATTCCGCTGGAAGCCATGCCAATCGCTGTTAACCCCGGCGAATGAAATGTAGTCTCCGGCGCGCAAGGTGGAGAGACCCAGACCGCAGACAATCGCCGCCGTGGAAAAAAGCGGGAAAAGACCATCCCTCAGCCGTCCCGCCACAGCGCAAAAAAATCGTTGTTTCATAAATTGTCCGGCCGCGCACCCTATGAGTGCAAAGGAAGGTTCTGGTGATTCGGGAGAAAGAGTAAACCGGCGGGGCCGGTTTTCAATCCGCATTGTCAAACGCGAGCCGGCGGAGACATTTTGACTTTCCCATCCCGCTGTTGTTTAACTTCCCTCGCGCTTGGGGCGCATCCGGGTCCGCGGAAAGGGCTGAGCCCACCCACACATTTCGGCTTAATGATTAACCTTGATGCTGCCTGCCCGCGGACCACAGGCGATAGCAGAAAGGTTACATGTCGAAACCGCTTCCCGAGCGGCCAAGCCTTGAGCAACTCAAGCGCCAGGCCAAAGAACTCCTCAAAGCCCATCGCGCCGGCGATTCCGCCGCCACCGCGCGCTTCCGCGAGAATCATCCCGCCTGGAACCGCCGGCCCGCCGGCGAAATCCAAGGCGCAAAACTCTCCCTGCACGAGGCGCAACTGGCCATCGCGCGCGAACACGGGTTCCCGAGCTGGCCGAAATTGAAGGAGCACATCGAATTGCTTGCCCGCGACGCGAACCCCGTCGAGGCGTTCAAGGCGGCGGTGTTGGACGGTGATGTGAAGGAAACCGCGCGAGTGCTGGAGCGCCATCCGCTGTTAAAGTCCAAACTGAACGACGCGTTGCCGGACCATGGCTTTGGCACAACGCCGTTGCTTGCCGCCGTCGGCCTGCAAAACAAGGAACTCATCGACTTGCTGCTTCGTTCCGGCGCGGACATCAATGGCCGCAGCCATTGGTGGGCGGGAGGCTTCGGCGTGCTGGACGATGACCACGGCCTGGCCGCGTTTCTCATTGAGCGCGGGGCGGTGGTGGACGCCCACGCGGCGGCTCGCATGGGCATGCTGGACCGGCTCAAGGAACTCGTCGCGGCGGACCCCGCGGTGGTTCACGCGCGCGGCGGCGATGGCAAAACTCCCCTCCACTTCGCGAGCACAGTCGAAATCGCCGATTTCCTCCTCGCGCACGGCGCGGACCTCGACGCGCGGGACATCGACCACGAGTCGACCCCCGCGCAACATCTTTTGCGCGAGCAACCAGCCGTGGCGCGGCACCTGGTTCGGCGCGGATGCCACACGGACATTCTGATGGCCGCCTCCCTCGGCGAGCTGGAGATAGCCCGCAAACATCTCGAGGCTGATCCCGCATGCGTGAACACAACCGTGAATGATCGCTATTTTCCGAAGAAAAATCCCCGCGCGGGCGGTCACATCTACATCTGGACTGTTGGCCAGGGCAAAACCGCCCACGTCGTGGCGCGGGAAAACGGGCACGAGACCGTGTTCCAATTGTTGATGGAGCGGAGTCCCGCGTTGGTAAGGCTGGCGGCCGCGTGCGCGGTCGGCGGCGAGGCGCTTGCCCGGCAAATCCTCGCCGGTCAACCGGACATCACCCGGTCACTGCCGGCCGCGGAGCGAGGCCGGGTCGTTGACGCGGCGGTAAACGAAAACATCCAAGCCGTCCGTTTGCTGCTCGAAGCGGGCTGGCCCGTGGACGCGGTCGGTCATTCCGGCGGCACGCCGTTGCATTGGGCCGGATTCCACGGGAATGTGGAAATGGCGCGCGTCATCCTCGCGCACAGACCGCCCCTCGAACTCCGGGACGCGCATTTTAACGCCACGCCCCTTGGTTGGGCTATTCACGGCTCCGAGCACGGCTGGCGCTGCCGGACCGGAAATTATCCCGCCACCGTCGA
>CAZMLP010000031.1:0-6644 GCA_964566745.1 uncultured Verrucomicrobiota bacterium
CCACCGTTTATATGGCGCTGTTCACCGCCGCGCCGGACGACACCTACACCAGTGGCAGCCCAAACGGCATGGAGGTTTCCGGCAACGCCTACGCGCGGCAGGCAATCACGTTTGGCTCGCCCTCGGGCAATCCCCAGCAGATTGCGAACACGAGCGCGGTGACCTTCCCGGCGGCAACGCCCTCGGGCTGGGGCACCCTCACTCACTTCGGCATTTTTGACGCCTCGACCGGCGGGAACCTGCTCGCCTGGAACCCGCTCACCGCGAGCAAGACCATCGCCGCCGGGGACAACCCGAATTTTCCGATTGGCGCGATCACGGTGAGCGAAAACTAAAAAGGTAGGGACGCGCGGCTCGCGCGTCCGTGGACGAACCAGCGGCTCGTCCCCTCCAGAAAAGAAAACATGCTCAACCAACTTAACGCAGAAATTCAAAACGACCCGGTGTCACTGGGTTACGCGTCCGGCGGCCAGTTCAGGACTTCCAGCGAAGTGCTGGCGCTGCTCACGGCCAGGAACCGGTCGCGCCGGGTGGCTCTCGGTTCCGCCGAGCTGCTCGCGTGGTCGGGGGGAAATCAACGCCGGAAAAAGATCGCGGCTGCCGCCGCGTCCCACGCCAGCGCGGACGTGCAGAACATCGCGCAAGTGGCGCTCACCTTGCTGGACCGGGACGGCACCATTCTCGACCTGAACCTTGCCGACCGCATGGGTATGGTGGATGCCCTCGTCGCCGGCGGTGTGCTCACATCGGTTTCCGACCCGCAGGCGGAGGGGTATCCGGGCGACAAGGAAACGCTGGTCGCCCTGTCAACCGTTTCCATCTCGCGATTGCAAGAGCTCGGCCTCCCCGAGTTCCACGAGGGCGACGTGCAATGGGCGCTCGACCACCAGGAAAATTAACAAGAAGCAATGATCACCGCCGAGACGCCGAGACGCTGAGAAGAGTGAAAAATGAGCAGACTGATGCACGATTCGAAAAAAGAGGAAACACGGCGTGAATGCCCGTCAGTCGCGGCAAATGCTCGATGATTCCGAGGCCATTACAGCAACTTGGCCGCGTCTTAATCATTTTTCTCTCCGCGTCTCGGCGTCTCGGCGGTGAATAAATCACCCGTCTTTTTATGGCGAATGAAATCAAAGACAAATTCTCCGCGAGCGCCGCGCTCAACATCACGCTGGCCTCGCTGGCGAGTTCCACCTCCGGCGTGGGGCGGCAATCGGACCTGGTGGACAACACCACGAGCCGTTACCAGCGCCTGCTCCTCTATGTAAAGCTCAAGCAGGGCACGTCGCCGACCGGCTCCACGGCTTGCTACATCTATCTGATCCGCTCGGACGCGGACGGCACATCGCCGCATTACACGGATGGCGCGGGCGCCTCCGACGCGGCGATCACGATCCTCAACGCCCAGCTCGTCGGCGTGCTGGCCAACACCGCGTCTCCGGCCACGGGCGACGTGCTCTACGGCGAGTTCGTGGTGGATCTGCCCGGACCCAAGTGGGCCATCGCGGTGGTGAACTCCACCGGCGCGGCGCTCAACAGCACCGGCTCGAACTCCTGGGCGCGCTACGTGGGCGTCGATCCCGAAGTCCAATAATCCAAATTAACCGCGGAGACGGCGAGACGCGGAGGAAAAAATGCACAAGGGAAGCATAGATGCCTGCGGGCGGCAAATGGCCGGAAAATGCCGTGGGCATGCCAACCGACGTTCTTTTCGTTCTCTTTCTTGTCTCGCTTCGCGACTCGGCGTCCCGGCGGTGAATAGCCTCAAGTAAAAATGTCCAACCGCAGCCTCATTGAGAAACCGTTGCCGGGCCGGATTTCCGGTCCGAGCACCCGCTCGTCCCTCGGACGCGGTCTGGTCGGCGCGTGGCTCTTCAACGAGCGGGGCGGGCAGCGGGTTTTTGATTACTCCGGCTGTGAGCATCATGGCGTGTTCACCGGCGGCGGCGCGAGCCGGGCAAAGTGGCTGCCGGAAGGCTACCTCTTCGACACGACCGGCGCGTATCTCGATTGCGGAAACAAGGCGCCGCTCTCGTTCACGCAAGGCACGTTGTTCGTCCGCCTGGCGGGGGTTCCCGACAATCTGGGCGCCATCGTGTCCAAGGCCGATTGGAACGCGGACCGCGACGGATACGTGCTGTCGTATTACAACGGCACTTGGTGGACCGAGCTGGACGACGCGAGCGGCAGCAGCGCCACGCGGTTTAATGTGTTCGGCGGGAGCGGGGACACCTCGCGATTCAACGCTAGGAACTGGATTGACCTCGCCTACGGCTTCTCGGCGGCAGGCGGGATTTTCCTGGCGGAAAACGGCCTTCTGGTACCGGTCGCGGTCGGTGGCAGTTATCGTCAACCGGTCTCAAATGTCCATCCATTCACAATTGGCGGCAACCCGACCTACTCGCAAATTCCGGGCATCACGGTCCACACCGTCTATGCGTGGAACCGGCCCTTGACGCCGCCAGAGCTGCGGATTCTGTCCGCCGACCTCTATGCGCCGCTCGCCCGGGCGCGCCGGGTCTTTTTCAAGGCGATTGCCGGGGGAGGCCAGCAGGACTTGGGCGGCGCGATTACGGGGGTGGCCACCGCCTCCGCGAGCGCCGTCATCACCGGGGGACTGGCGGGAACTGTCACTGGAGCCGCCAGTGCCGTCGGCGGGGTCGAGGTGATTCGCGGCCTGGCCGGAGACTGCCCCGGCGCGGGGTCCTCGTCCGCCGACGTCAGGGTCACGCGCGGTTTGATATGCAATGTCACCGGGGCAATGACCCTCGCCGCCGATGGCAACGTCATCCGTGGCTTGGTGAGCGACCTGGCGGGAGCCGCGGTTGTTGCCGCTAACGTCGCGGTGAGCGCCAGCCTCTCGGCAAATATCACGGGCAGCGCGAGTGCCCAAGCGGGCTTCGGCTCCACGGTTCCATTGAGCGCGGCGATTACGGGCTCGAGCGTCGCCTCGGCGGAAGCGATCGTCAGCAGGCCCTTAAGCGCCTCGGTGACGGGTGCGGCCACCGCCTCCGCCAATGCCGGTGTGACGACCAATTTGGCCGCGTCGTTGGCAGGGGTCGCCACGGCGGGCGCGACCGCGAACCTTACCAGTGGTCTGGCGGCCTTGGTGACCGGCGCCAGCGGCGCGTCTGCCACTGGCAACGTCACGCTTGGCCTCTATGGCTCCATCACGGGGGTCGCCTCGGCCTCGGCTTCGTTTGGCGGAGGCACGGCGTTGTCCGCCAGCGTTTCCGGCTCTGGCTCCTCAACCGCGAGCCCGGCCGTCGCTTGGGCGGTTTCCGGCGCAATCTCCGGCGCGGCGAGTGTCACCGCCAAGTTGGACGCCCATTTCGCGCTGGCGGCCCGCGTCACCGGCAATGGCTCGGCGGCGGTGGAGCCACGGCCGTTGTTCAACTTCCCGGTCGATTGGTCCACCACTCCGGTGCAAAGCTTCGCGTACGAGTTGAACGCGCTCACCATCGGCGCGGCGGCGCCGGTCTTCGAGCCGTTGCAAACCTTCACCACGCGCGGTTTCAGCTTCAGCCTCCTGCTGCCGGACGAGGCGGCGATTCACGCGTTTGACACCTTCACGGCGCAACTTCAGGGCCGCCTGAACGGATTCTGGATGCCCTCACCGTTTGCGCATCTCGAAATCGACCAGGTCCAGGACGAGGATCGCTTTAGCGTGGCAGGCCATGGTGTCGGATTGCATTTCCCGGACGACGTTTCCCGGCTCCTGGCCTTTCGCGCGACGGATGGCACGCTCACCACGGCCCGGGTGCTCTCGCCGGTGAATCTCCAGGACGACGGCCGGACTTATTTCACCCTCAATGCCCGGGTCAACGGGTTGAGCGCGGAGTTCGAGGTGTTTCTGCTGCTCTACGTCCGCCTCGCGGCGGATGACGAGAATGCCGAGTTCCTCGCGGACAATTTCCAGCGCCGGTCCGTGCGCGTGGTCGAGCTGCCCGCGGAATACGAGGCCATCGAGACCGGCCGCGTGCCGGTGTTCCTCTACACCCTCAGCACCGGCAACCAGACTTACACTTTCACCGGGCTTAACGAGGGAATCACCTCGCAGGGCAACGCCTTTGCGCCCGCGCCCATCACGCACAGCGGCCCGAAGCTTTCCCTGGCGGGCAAGGATGACGACCTCACCATCACCACCGTCTTCGGCATGGAGCCTTTTGCGCGGCTCGCGCCGTTTGTCCAGGCGTCGCCATTGTCGGTGCGGGTGGCGGAAACCCTTTATGGCACGCCGGACATCGTCACCGATGTTTTCGACGGCGTGGTGGACAGTGTCCAGGCCGCCGGTCGCAAGTTGCAAGTGAGGTGCGTCTCGCGCCTCGCCGCCGCGGGCCGGAAGTTTCCGCGCCTGCTGCTGCAGCCGCGCTGTAATTATTTCGTCTTCTCGGCTCCGTGCGGACTGGACCGCGAGGATTTCACGGTCGCGGCCACGGTGGTGTCGATCACCGGGAACCAAATCGTGGTCTCGCTCGCGGGCGATCCGCCCCTGGCGGGAAAGCCGGAGAGCGCGCTAGCCAATTATTGGGCGCTGGGGGTTGTCGAGGGGGCGGGTGGATCGCCGGTCCTCCTGGTGGTTGCCTCCTCGGCGCTGGCCGCCGGGCGGATCACGCTGACCCTTAACCTGCCGCCCGTCGATCTGGCGGTGGATGACACGGTCGCGGTTTCACCCGGGTGCGATGGGCATCGACTGACCTGCAAAGCCTATGACGCCTCCACGAATCCACGCGGCAAGTTCAACAACTTCACCCGCTGGGGCGGCCAGGTGATCCCGTTGACCAATCCCTCCATCCGCGGTGTGCAGGTGCAGACCGCCGCCGGAACCAAGAAGTAAAACCTGGCTAACCGCTGAGACGCAGAGAAGCGGAGAAAAAATGAAACACGATAAAAAGAATAGCCGCCACTCGAGTGGCCTCAGCGTCTCCGCGCCTCAGCGGTGAAAATTTATGACCCCCTTTTTTCACACCGCCGATCAATTGGCCGTCCTGCAAAGGACCGCTCGCGCCTGGCTGGGGACACCGTTCCGCGCGCACTTGGCCGTGCCGGGCGTCGGGGTGGATTGCGTGCAACTCTGCGCGGCCATCTATCAACGGCTCGGAGTGATCGACTCGTTCACCCCGCCGCCCTACCAGGTCACCGCCGGGCCGCATCGCGAGACCTCGCAAGTCGAGGCATTCCTCGCCGCGATGCCAGAGCGCTTCCAAAAGGTGGGGACGCACGGCTCGCGTGTCCGCTCCCAGGAGGAAAACGGTCGCTCCAGCGTTGCGTCCCCGCCCCAATTGTCACCCGGTGATCTGCTCTGCTTCCATGTCGGGCGCGTCACCCATCACTGCGGCGTCCTGATCAGGCGGATGAACTTTATCCACGCGATCCATCACTGCGGCGTGGTGGAAAGCACCCTCGCCGACTCCAACTGGCTGAAGCGTTTGCGGGGAGCCTACCGGCCACTCTGCCGTCATTCGGATTTAGTCATTCGTCATTAACCTTATGGGCTTTTTTGGCGGCAACACCAACTCGCTTCCCCAGCCGGACCAAAACTCGGCGGGAGTCCCGCCCGCGCAGATATCGACCAACGAGCAGGCGCGGCCGGTCCCGCTCTTTTACGGCACGCGCCGCATGGGCGTGACCTTTCTCTCCCAGGCGTTCGACCAGCACGCCGACGAGGTGAAGGATCATTCCGGTGGCAAGTTTGGCTCGGACCGCGTCACGGGCTACAACTATTACTCCAGCTTCGCCGCGCTGGTGGCCCACGGCCCGGTCGATTTCATCCGGGAAATCTGGTTCGACAACCAGAAGGTCTGGTCCAGTGATCCGCCTCTCGCGCGGGATGACGATAACCCAATCTCAGCCCCCATTCAGATCAATGGCTACGGCAGTTGGACCTTCTATTGGGGCACGGAGGGGCAGACCATTGACGACCCGCCGGACCACAAGCACGGGCTGGCGAGCCTGGCCACAGGTGTGGTCGTGTCGCCCAACGTCGCGGAGGATCATCCCGGGTACGTTGGCCTTTGCTACTTCGTGGCGCGGGACCAGTTCCTTGGTTTCCAGCGCACGAACATCCAGAACATCGAGGTGGTGGTGGGCCGGTTTCCTAAAACGTTCTTTGGGGTGCCTGCCCCGCGGCCGTCGGTCGTCACGGCGGAGTACAACTCCTGGCTGCCGGATGGGACGGAGCGAATCGATCACAGTTACACGGATGGCTCGCCGGCGGGCGCCGACGCCAATCCGGTCGCGATCCTCGTCGATATGCTGGTGAACACCCGCTATGGCCTCAGCCTGCGCGACGTGTCGGACACTGACACAGCGCTGGATCGCGCGGCCTTGAGCGCCCTCGCCACCCGGTTCAAGACGACCGAGAGTTTCGGCCTCTCGCCGTTTATCGATCGCCAGCAGGCGTTCTCCGAGACGCTCACCCAACTCCTCGAGCATGTGGACGGCTGGCTGGTCGCGGACGCGGCGGGCAGGCTCACGATGGGCCTGGCGCGCCAGCAGGAGACGGACGAATTGCCGGAGATCAGCCCGGACGCCTTGACGGCCCTCCCCGAAATCGCCAACGCGGGCTGGAACGCCACCAGCAACTTTCTCTGGCTCAAATACACCAACGCGCTAAACGCCTTCCAGTCCGACGCCGTGCC
>CAZMLP010000032.1:0-5088 GCA_964566745.1 uncultured Verrucomicrobiota bacterium
GTGAACAATTGTGAATAACTCCGTGAAGAACCAGCCAACTCTCCCGTGACAAGTGCATGCTGTGAGCCGTTTGCGCGGTGTGGCGCGCAAAGGGGCAGGGGTATTTACGGCCCCTCTCGCAGCGCCTTGTCCCCCAAAAGAGGTTCTGTCCAACGGGTCTTTGGAGCGCGCGACAACGGAAACAACAGCAACGGGTTTGAGGATGTTTTGTTGAAACCAGGCGCCGCCGAAAAACGTCTAGCGAAAAGGGGGCTGGTCGCCCGTGAACCAGCGACCGCGCCCCATCAAAAAGGCATGGCCAAACCATCGGCACAAAACTGGGACAACACGCCTGCGGATAGCGCCTTTGTCCTGTCCGTCTGGCTGCTCACGCCGAGTGTCGCGAAGCGCCCATCCAGTTCAATCAAGGTGGATCAAGCCCCATTTCCCGCGCCGGGAGGGGACCAAAGCGGGCCGACGACCGTAAAGTGAAGGCCATTCCGGCCAAATCAAGCTCCCGGGTCCGTTTTGGGCCACGAGTTTCAAAACGCGTAATGCGTTGCAAATCAAGGACCGCCTTTTCGAAGGTCATTGAAGGCCAATCAATCGTCTTTCCGTGAACTGGATTCTTGTCGAATAGATGGTCGCAGAGGAAACGGGGGTGGGAGGAGATGAAGATCGAATGAAGGACATTCAAGCCGATTCAAGGCGCCTCTGTGTGACGACGGGAAGCCGCAGGACGAAAACAACGATGGCGACCGGAACCAGATCGGGCGGATCAAGCCCGATCAAGGTTGCTTGGGAAGGCATTTCATCCCCAGAGGCCGCAAGTTTCCTCTGCGCCGCTCAAGGCAAGACCTCGATGGTCACGTCCTTGTAGCAGGCCTCGGTTTTGCCGCCGCCGTGGACTTGGAAGCCGATGTGGCCAAATTGCGGTATGGAGTCGTCGGCCTCGGTGTAATCGACGGTCTGCACCCCATTGATGTGGGCGACAATGCGTTTGCCGTCGCAGCGAATCTCGTAAGTGTTCCAATCGCCGCGCTTCAGGACCTTGTTGATGGCGGCGATGTCGGACTTGGCCATGACCTTGTCCCGGCGCGACTCGTCATAGACGCAACCCCACCACTCCGGGTCGCCCATATCCACCTGGTAACCGGACATCTCGTTGGGCGGATTCTTGGTGCGCTGGCTGCGGACTTGCACGCCGCCATTCACGAAGCCCTCCGTGCCAGCGAGCTTGAACTTGAGGCGCAGGACGAAATTGGTGTAGGACTTCACCGTGGCAATAAACTCGTTGCGTGGCACCTTCTCGTTCAGATCGCCGCCGACAAAGGCGCCATCCCGGATGTGCCACGTCTTGTTCGTGTCGCCCTCCCAGCCTTTGAAGCTCTTGCCGTCAAAGATGGACACCGGTTTGCCGTGGTCCGCCGCGCGGGCCGGAACCAAAACGATCAAGGAAAGAAAGATCGCCGCCAAAGTGGTTTTCATGCAATTCTGTCGGATTGAACGCCTGTTTATAGGGCGGGCCGGAAAAATTGTCGAGCGGAGAGGGCAGGGACGGCCACGAGGCGAAAATGACGGGGTGTGTAATATTCTTGCCGGATAATGTGTCGTAACCAGGATAGATGGCCATAGACCGCCGTAAATGATCGAAAGCGAGCCCATGATGTGCGCGGAAGCAGCCACCTCCCTGGCGGGGGGAACCGGTTCGCTGGGGGTGTTCGCACCGCAAACGGCAAGCGCGCGGCGCGCGGTGGAGCCTGCCCGGACAGTGGCCGGGGAACCCGCCTTTGACCTGCGGGATTGCCTGGCGCGGATCGGGCGGGGAGACGAGGAGGCGGCCGCCGGATTGATCCAGCGGGTGTATCCGCTGGTGATGAAGATCGTCCGCCGGCATTTGCCGAGGCGGGACGCGGAGGAGGACGTGGCCCAGGAGATTTACGCCAAAATCTTCGCGAGCCTGGACACCTTCCGCCACGCGGCGCCATTCGAGCATTGGGTGTCCCGCGTGGCGGTGAACGTCTGCCTGAACCGGTTGCGCGCGGAGCGGTCGCGACCCGAGTTGCGCTGGGCGGATTTGTCCGAGGAGCAGGCCAGCGCGATCGAGGCGGTGACCACCGGGCAGGCCCAACGCCCCGACCGGGATGTGGCGGCCAGGGATTTTGTGGAGCAATTGCTCGGAACGCTTTGCCCCCAAGACCGGATCATTTTGAGGATGCTGGACATGGAGGAATTGAGCGTGAAGGAAATCAGCGCGCGGACGGGTTGGAGCGGCGCGTTGATCCGGGTGCGGGCCTTCCGGGCGCGGCGAAAACTGAACCGGGAATTTTCCAACCTGTGGAAGCGAGGCGAGCCATGAACGAGCCAAATGCGGATTTGAAACAATTGATGCGCGCCGCGGGACGGGCGGCCCGCCGTGAGGGGGAGCCGGGCGCGCCGCCGGAATGGCTGGTTCACCGCGTCCTGCGCGAGCGTCATTCCGCGCGGCCGGAAACGGCCTCGCTCGCCGAAAAATTGGTGCGGCGCGGCGCGGCCTGGGCGGCGGTGGCCGGTTTTGGCGCGCTGGGCATGCAACTGACCACCAGCGGTTTTTCCTACGGGTTGTTGCGCGACGGCGCGGCTCCTTACCTGGTGGTTCTGCGATTTTTCCAGCCATGAAAATTCCCGCCAAAATCAAAGTCGGTCTTGGTCTGGTGATCGTTTTTGCCGCCGGAGCGGTGTGCGGCGCCGTGGGGACCATGCGACACATGGAGAGCGCTTTCACCAAGTCCCTCGATTACAAAACCTGGTCCGGCATTGTGATTCGGGATCTGAACAAGGATTTGCACCTGACCGCCGATCAAGAGGTCAAGGCCGGAAAAATCTTGGCGGATGCGGGACCGGAAATCAAAGGCCGGTGCAATCAAGTCGGCCTGTCATTGGTGCGGCTTCACTCGCAACTGAATTGCATCCTGACTCCCGAGCAGCGCGCCATCCATAATGCCAAATTGGACGAGGTCCGGTCCTGCCTCAAAGAGAAGTTCAACCTTACTTTGCCAACGGAACAAGAGGCGGAGGAGAATCCGCTGTTCCCGGACGAAAAGAAACCAGCGATAATGTCCCAGCGCGGCAACGCCCCGAACTAAATCGTGACTGTCTTGGCGCAAACCAGGAGGTCCCGGTCCAGCCGCCAACCCCGCGCTTTGACAGGCTTCACGGGGATGGCGAGGCACCCGGAAATGTCTGGTTCTGGCGCGAACTGAAACAAAGACCACTTGGCTGCCTCCTCAGCCTGGCCGTTGACCGCCACCAATCGCGCGGGAAGGCAGGGGTCCACAGTGAATTCAAAACGATCCAAGGGCAGGTTCAGTCCCGCCCCGAGCGCTTTCAGGCAAGCCTCTTTCCGCGTCCATAAATTAAAAAAAGCCTCCTGTCTCCGGTCGTCGGGCACGCTTTGCAACGCGGTCCGTTCCCGCTCCGCGAAATAGTTTCGGGCAATGTCGCCTGCCTCGGGAATGGCGTGCCATTGCTCGATGTCCACGCCCAATGGATGATGGTGAGTGAACGCGAAGGCGATCCAGGAGCCGGTGTGCGAGATGTTGAATTGGAGGCTGCTGTCCGCGAGCCCCGGTTTGCCCCACTCGTTGCGCGTGTATTGAACGGCGCGCGCGGGCTGGCCCGTGTAATGACTCAACAGGCAGCGAAGCATTCCTGCCGAGTACCGCGCGCGATGACGATCCTTTTCGAAACGGAAGCGGCTGGTCCGGGTTTGTTCTTCCGGGGAGAGCGATGCAACCAGCTGCCCGGGAGGAGGGGTTGCGAGATCAACCGTGACGCACCATACATGAACCTCTCCGTGAGAAGAGATCTCAGGCGGAAAGTTGCCCGCTGGAATTTCCAACTCAAGTTCCATCCGCGATGATTTTGCCCCGTCGGTTGCGTTCCGGTTTCGGATCACTCAAATCGCCGGCTGCAATTGGCCATTCGAGGCCATGGCCAGATAGCGCCGGAGCCGGGGGGCGATCTGGGCGAGGGCGGGATCCTCGTCAATGCGCTCGTGTCCGCAGGGAATTTCATCGATGCGCAGCTCGCCCCGGTGCACCGCCTTCCAGCCGTTGCTTTCGTCGAGGTCAAACTCGAAGGAGGCTGGCCCTCCGGTCGCGCGGAAAAGCACGGTTTGGCCGTCGTATGTCTTTCCTTGGTAGGCTTTGCTTAGATGCCACATCAGCGGCATGCGCAACCGGTTCAGGCGGTCCCTTTCCACTTGGTGGCTGGGGATTGGAGCGTCCTTCAATTCCTCGGGTCCCGGCGAACGACGCTTCTTTTTTATAAACCGCCCGCGAATCTTGCCCCAAAGATAACCTGTCCCTTGGTGCGAGGCCAGGCTGGCATGAAACATCCATCTCCTCAACCAGGGCCGGGAAACGGCGACACCGGCTGGCACGTATAACGCGTCCAGCATGACCAGCAAGGCCACCTCCTCGCCCTGAAGCTTCAACTGGCGCGCCACCTCGTACGCCAGCACTCCCGTAAAGCACGCGCCCGCGAGATAGTACGGCCCGCGAGGTTGCAGTTGCCTGATCTTTGGCAGACAACTGGCGGCCAGGTCCTCGATGGTGAAGGAGGGTGGCCGCACTCCGTCCCACCGGCGCAGTTCCTCGTCAAAGGAGCTTTCCACAGCCAGGATTGTTCGACTTGGCCCAAGATGCCGGGCCAAATCGCGCCCGGTCTCGACGCGGTCAATCCAGAGGAGCGGCGCCTGGTTGCCGGAGGACGCTCGCGAAAGGGAATGCATGGCCTGGAGAGAGGAGTCCGGGGCGCCAATCATTCCCGCCAGAGCGGCCGGGGTGCGCGCCTGGAAGATCGCGGCGAGCGGCAGTTTTTGGCCCAGCATTTTCTCCACCCGCGCGCGAAGCCGAATGGCGAGCAACGAATGGCCGCCCAGCTCGAAGAAGTCATCGTGGACGCCGACGTTCTCGATCCCCAATATCTCCCCCCAAACGGCGGCCAGCGACTGTTCCAACGTAATTCCCGCGCCGCTGTTGCCCTGCGCCGCAAGTCCTTCAAGTTTTCTCGGATCCACCGCGACGGTAAGGACCGGGCCGGATGACGCCAGCGAGGGGGCGCGTT
>CAZMLP010000033.1:0-13904 GCA_964566745.1 uncultured Verrucomicrobiota bacterium
CCATTTAACTCGTTGCAATACACTTGCCCGAAAACCGCAACCTGCTATGAACTCCGCCACCTCAGGGTGGGTGATTTTCACTCGCAAACTGCTGGCTGGTTTTCACCCGCAAAATGACAAGTGGACCCGCCGACGTCAAAAACAGGCGCGCTCACCGCCGTCGTATGGTTGTTAAAATTGACCGTCCCTTGGGCATGGGCAAGCTTTGAAAAAGCCAGGCATAAAAGAAGGACAAGGGCGGGCTTCATGCTCGAGGGGAATGAGAATCATTTTCTTCGTCGAACGGCAGCTAATCCTGCGCCGCCAAGGGCGAATAAAGCGATGGTGGAGGGCTCAGGCAGAATCGCTATCGAGCGAAAACCAATCATGTCCGCCGGCACGGAAGGAGGCGTTCCCCCACCACCGAGAATGATCGTGAAAGGATCGCTTTTGCCAGAAAGACTGCCTGCGGCCACAGCGGCGTCATACGTCGCGCCTTTTGAGGAGTCCCAGACTCGCACGTCAAGAGTGGCGGGTTGGCCGCCGGGGACTCCGTCAATGACTCTGGTCGTGTCCGCTCCAGCATTCCAGAATCCTGCGCCATTCCCGGTGCGAAATGGCGCGGACGCACCCTGTTGCACCCCGTTATAGAAAAGACCGGCTACGACATCGGGGCCACTCACGGGGATGTTCACATCATAAACAGGCGCACTTACCGCTGTGGAGTGGTTGTTAAAATTGACCGTGCCTTGACTGCGTGCCAGACAGGCAAGCGCCAGGATTGTCGAAAGGAACAGTGCGCGTTTCATGGAAGTTTTTTTCCTAGCAATTCGCGTTTGGTTGCCTCCGGCGTGGAGCCTTCCAGACTAGTCCGGCCAAGCCCCCGACTAGCAGGAGGCTGGTTGCGGGCTCTGGAATGAAAGAAAGCCTGAAACCTATCATATCTGCTGGGAGGGTCGGCGGTGTGCCGCCTCCGCCCAAGGTGATGGTGAAGGGATCGCTTTTGCCATATTTACCACCGGCAGCCACGCAGGCATCATAGGTCGCCCCTTTCAAAGAGTCCCACATCCTTACCTCTAGCGTGGCGGGTTGCCCACCGGGCACGCCGTCAACGACCCGCGTGGTGTCTGGCCCGGCGTTCCAGTATCCTGCGCTAGTTCCGGTCCGAAACGGGGCAACCGCACCTTGCTGCGCCCCATTGTAAAAGAGCGCCGCTACGATATTCGGTCCGCTTACGGGAGTGGACCCGCCGACATCAAAAACAGGCGCGCTCACTGCCGTTGTATGATTGTTAAAATTGACCGTCCCTTGACCGAGTGCGAGTTGTAACGAAACCAGGCCTGAAAGAAGAACGAGCGTGCGTTTCATAATCGATGGGTAGGGAATTTATTTTCTTCGTCGAACGGCGGTCAATCCTGCGCCTCCAAGGGTGAATATCGCGACAGTGGACGGCTCCGGGCAAAGACCAAACGATTTAAATCCAATCATGTCCGCCGGAACGCTGGGTGGCGCTCCATCTCCGCCCAAGATAATTGTGAAAGAGTCGCTCTGGCAGTATTTGCCGCCTGCGGCCACAGCGGCATCATAGGTCGCCCCTTTCAAAGAGTCCCACATCCTTACCTCTAGCGTGGCGGGTTGCCCACCGGGCACGCCGTCAACGACCCGCGTAGTGTCAGGTCCAGCATTCCAATACCCCGCGCCTGAGCCGGTGCGAAAGGGCGCAACCGCACCTTGCTGCACCCCATTGTAAAAGAGCGCCGCCACAATGTAAGGCCCGCTTAGCGCCGTCGTTCCACCCACATCAAAGACAGGCGCGCTCACCGCCATTGTATGATTGTTAAAATTGACTGTCCCTTGGGTGTGGGCGACAGTTAGAATTGCCCAGAGCCCAAGCGTGGAGGAGACAAGAAGTTTCACTTCAATCCTTCGGTTGTTTTTTTGGTTTCGACAGCCTTCAGGTCATGAAATCAGCATGATTCGGGCCAGAATAATAGTTTGTTAACGGTCTTTGGCGGGGGAATCAGAGGTTCATCTATCGTCGAAACCCGCCGGAGGCCGAGAGTATCTAAAGTCTGTTTGAAAAGTTGTGAGAGGAAAGGGATTACGCCGGGCGGGGAGTTGGATGTGTATCATTTCGACAAGAGTCCAGGCCTCGCGCTGGCGAGCTCGACCACCGAGCGGCGGGGCAACCCGTTGAACCCGGCGGTGTCATCGGAGCGCCCGACCCCCTCAACTGCCAGGTTGGGACGACGGGTCTGGACCCACTGGTAAACTCTTGGCTCGCGTAGTCGCCGTCCGCCCACACGGGGCGCGGCGAGCACAACCAGCCGGGCACGTTGACGGGGACGGTCTGGCCCTGGCCCGCTCCGGGACGCCGGCGGGCGTGACCGCGACCCCAATAGCGAGCGCAAAGCGTTCGCCAGCGAATGGCGTTTCTTGCCTTTAAATTCTTGCCGACCTGGCTGGCCGGGAAGGGAACCAGTGATTGGCGTAGCGCCTATCGGGTGTCGGTAGGACCAGTGACGTAAAACGGCAGGATGCACCGCCCCGATGGCGTTCCGCGAGATTGGAAAACATTGCCCGGCAACGCACGGCAAAGCCGTTTGCATATTTTTCCCGGCCATCCCGCCCTCGAATCCGAGCAAGCATTCGCACCCGACGATTCTTCAAACAGGCTCTGGGGCTTTTCCCGTTTGCCCTCTTTCCTTGCGTTCCTGACCTTTTGCGTTTTCGTCGCGCGCGTGCCGCCTTGCTCGTTTTCAATTTAGAATAATTCTAAGTATTGACAACCCGCCATCCGGCCCTATCTTCCGCTTGCGATGTCAAAGGCCACGCGTCAACTGGACTTGGAAATGCCCGAGCGGCTCGAAAAGAGCGGCCTGCGGGTGACGCCCCAGCGGCAGCATGTTTACGGCGTCTTGCTCCAGCAGAAGGACCATCCGACCGCGGAGGAAGTGTTCATCCGGTCCAAAAAGGGCATGCCGGAGATCTCGATGGCGACGGTGTACAATTGCCTCGACGCTTTGGTCAGTTGTGGCGTGGTGCGGCAGGTGAACCATGACCGCTCGGCCACCCGTTACTGCTCGAACATGCAGGAGCATCACCATTTTTATTGCGACGAGTGCGACGGCGCCTACGACATTGACCTGCCGCACGGCGCGCCGCCGCCGGAAATCGAAATTCCGAAGGGGTTTCAACCCACCCGCTACGAAATTAACTTTCGCGGCCTTTGTCCGGCCTGCGCCCTGAAACGGGCGAAAGGCTGAGCCGGTCCGGCCTGTTCGCGCCGGATTGTCCCTTTTGATTTTGAAATTGAACGCAGAAATTTTTCCATGAGCACCGCCACCGAAACGATCGAGGGTTTGGTCAAGACCGAGTACAAGTACGGCTTCTACACTGACGTGGAGGCCGATGCCGCGCCGCCGGGATTGAACGAGGACATCGTCCGGCTGATTTCGCGCAAGAAGAACGAGCCGGAGTGGCTGCTCGAATGGCGTTTGAAGGCGTTCCGGCACTGGACGACCATGCAGGAGCCGGCCTGGCCGAAAGTGACCTATCCGAAGGTTGATTTTCAGAAGATCGTTTATTACTCGGCGCCGAAACAGAAAAAGGACGCGCCGAAGAGCCTGGACGAAGTGGATCCGAAGTTGCTCGAGACCTACGAGAAGCTGGGGATTCCTTTGCGGGAGCGCGGCCGCCTGGCTGGCGTGGCGGTGGACGCGGTGTTTGATAGTGTCTCGGTGGCGACCACGTTTCGCGACAAGCTCGCGGAAAAGGGCGTGATCTTTTGCTCCTTCTCGGAGGCGGTGCAACATCATCCCGAGCTCGTGAAGAAATACCTGGGCATGGTGGTGCCGTACACGGATAATTTTTACGCGGCGCTCAATTCCGCCGTGTTCAGCGACGGGTCGTTTTGCTTTATCCCAAAAGGCGTGCGCTGCCCGATGGAGCTTTCCACCTACTTCCGGATCAACGCCGCGAACACGGGTCAGTTCGAGCGGACCTTAATTGTCGCCGAAGAGAGCGCCCATGTGAGCTATCTCGAAGGCTGCACGGCGCCGATGCGCGATGAGAACCAGCTTCACGCGGCGGTGGTGGAGTTGGTCGCGCTGGAGAACGCGGAGATCAAATACTCGACCGTCCAGAACTGGTATCCGGGCGACGAGAACGGCAAGGGCGGCATCTACAACTTCGTGACCAAGCGCGGCCTTTGCAAAGGCCGCAAAGCGAAGATTTCCTGGACGCAGGTCGAAACCGGCTCGGCGATTACGTGGAAATACCCGAGTGTGTTGTTGCAAGGCGACGACTCGATCGGCGAGTTTTACTCGGTGGCCGTCACGAACAATTACCAGCAGGCCGACACGGGCACAAAGATGGTTCATATCGGGAAGAACACCCGTAGCACCATTATCTCCAAGGGCATCTCGGCCGGGCATGGCCAGAACAGCTATCGCGGGCTGGTGAAGGTGCAGAAAAGCGCGGTGAATGCGCGCAACTTCTCGCAGTGCGATTCGCTGCTGATCGGCAACCAGTGTGGCGCGCACACATTCCCGTACATCGAGGTCAAAAACACGACCTCCAGTGTGGAGCACGAGGCGACAACCTCCAAGATCGGCGAGGATCAGATTTTTTATTGCAACCAGCGCGGCATTTCGACCCAGGACGCGGTGAACATGATCGTGAACGGCTTCTGCAAGGAAGTGTTCAAGGAGTTGCCGATGGAGTTCGCCGTGGAGGCGCAGAAGCTTCTGGGGGTCAGTTTGGAAGGCAGTGTTGGCTGAGGTTTTGCGGAGCTTGAATTTTGAGAGTCACGAAATGAAAGAGACTATTTTGGAAATCAAAGACCTTCACGCGGGCGTGGAGGGGAAGGAAATCCTCAAAGGCGTGAATTTGACCATTCACGCGGGCGAGGTCCATGCGATCATGGGGCCGAATGGCAGTGGCAAGAGCACGCTCTCGGCGGTGCTGGCCGGTCGCGAGGATTACGAGGTGAAATCGGGCACGATCCAATACTGCGGCAAGGACTTGCTGGATCTTGATCCCGAGGAGCGGGCGCGCGAGGGCGTGTTCCTCGCGTTCCAATACCCGGTTGAGATTCCGGGTGTGAACAGCACCTACTTTCTCAAATCAGCGCTGAACGAGGTGCGCAAGCATCGCGGCCTGCAAGAGCTGGACGCCATCGAGTTCCTGGCGCTGGTGAAAGAGAAGATGAAAATTCTCGAGCTGCGCGAGGACTTCCTGAAGCGTCCGGTGAACGAGGGATTCTCGGGCGGCGAAAAGAAGCGAAACGAGATTTTCCAGATGGCCGTGCTGGAGCCGAGGCTGGCCATTCTTGACGAGACTGACTCGGGCCTCGACATCGACGCCTTGCAGGCGGTTTCCGCCGGCGTCAACAAACTCAAGCGCCCGGAGAACGCCCAACTGGTCATCACCCACTACCAGCGCCTTTTGAATTACATCGTGCCGGACTTTGTGCATGTGCTTCAGAACGGGCGTATCGTCCGGTCCGGCGGCAAGGAACTAGCGCTCGAATTGGAGGCCAAGGGCTACGAATGGCTCGCGAACGCGCAACTCCAGCCCGCTTAATCCGTCCTATGTCCACCACCATGACCGCGACTCCCGCCAAGGCAACGTCCAAGCCGGTGGACGCGCACCTGGCCGCGTTCGACCGGCTGATCGAGCCGACGGCAGGCGGCCAGCCTGGCTGGCTGTTTCCGCTGCGCAAAGCCGGCATTGCTTGTTTCGCCGAGCAAGGTTTTCCCACCGTCGCCCACGAGGACTGGCGCTTCACCAATATCGCCCCGTTGACGAAGTTGCCCTTCAAGCCGGCGGCCGAAGACGGGGAAGAGATTGGTGCCGATGTGCTGACCGCTTTCACCTTTGCTGGATTGGCGGGACCGCTCCTGGTATTTGTGAACGGGCATTTTTCGGGCACTTTGTCGCGAATCGGCTCGCTTCCCACCGGGGTGAAAGTCTCCGGATTGAAGGCCGCGCTGGCTGCCGAGCCGGGGTTACTGGAGAAACATTTGGGCCATTACACGAGCACGGCGGATAACGCGTTTGCCGCGTTGAACACCGCGTTTTTCCAAGATGGCGTGTTTATCCAGGTATCCGCCGGAGTGAGCGTTCCCGAGCCGGTCCGGGTGATTTACCTGACCACCGCGACCGAACCCGGGACTGCCATCAGTCCGCGCAATTTGATTATCGCCGAGCGCGACGCGAAGGTGACCGTGGTGGAGAGTTACGTCACCACGACGGGCGCCGCCTCCTTTACGAACGCGGTCACGGAACTCGTCGCTGGGGACAATGCCCAAGTCGAGCATGTGAAGCTGCAAGACGAGGCGCGCGAGGCGTTTCACATTGCGACGCTTTCCGCCCACCTCGGCCGGCATTGCAATGTCTCGGCACACTCCTTCGCGTTGGGCGCGCGTTTGTCGCGCTACAATATCCGCACCAGGCTGGCGGGGCAGGGGCTGGAGTGCGTGCTCAATGGTTTATACCTCATGAGCGGGGAGCAGCTTGCCGATCATCACATGATCGTCGAGCACGCCGAGCCGCACTGCGCCAGCCACGAGTATTTCAACGGCATCCTGGACGATAAATCGCGCGGGGTGTTTCACGGACGGATTCTCGTGCGTCCCATCGCGCAGAAAACCGACGCCAAGCAGACGAACAAAAATCTGCTATTGTCCGATGACGCGACGGCGGACACGAAGCCGCAGTTGGAAATTTACGCCGATGATGTGAAATGCACCCACGGCGCGACCATCGGCCAGTTGAACGACGAGTCGATCTTTTATCTGCGGTCGCGCGGCATCGGGTTGGATCGTGCCAAGCGCATGTTGATCCACGCCTTTGCCGGCGAGATTATCGACCGGGTGAAGTGCGAACCGGTCCGCGAGGAAATCGACCGTCTCATGTGGGATCGCCTGGAGGCGACCTCCAGCATCGCGGCCGCGCCATAGGGGCGCGCGAAGACCAGGCGCGAGCCGGGAAACGGAGCAAATGTCTGACGAGCTCAACGATCTCTATCAGCAGGTGATTCTGGACCACTGCAAGCGGCCCCGGAATTTCCACGAGCTGCCGGCGGCGACTTGCTCGGCGCAGGGCTACAATCCCCTCTGCGGCGACCAATTGAAACTCTCGCTCGTCACCGAGGGCGACGTGGTCAAAGAGGCGGGCTTTGTCGGCTCGGGCTGCTGCATCTCGAAGGCCTCGGCCTCCTTGTTGACCGAGAGCGTGAAGGGCAAGACCAAGGCCGAGGTCGTCGCGTTGTTCGACCGGGTGCATGACATGGTCACGACTGGCCAGAGCGCGGACGACGTGGGCAAACTGGCGGTTTTCGCCGGGGTGCACAAGTTTCCCGCGCGCGTGAAATGCGCGATGCTGGCGTGGCACGCGGTGAAGGCCGCTCTGGACGGAAAAGCCGAGCCGGTGAGCACGGAAAAAGAGGATGCGTGACCGGCCTCGACACGCGTCCGCTCGACAATTTTGCAACCTAACCTAGTTCCAAAAAGGGGCCTATGAATCCCAATGAGCCGGTGATTTTGACGCGCGACGTCGAGGCGGCGGTGGTGCCGGTCGGCACGCGCGTGACCTTGATAAAGGGGGAGCAAGCTTACGTGACCCAATCGCTGGGCGGTAGCTTCACCGTTGTTGTGAACGGGAACATGTTCCGCATTGACGGCGTGAACGCCGACGCGCTGGGCATGGAAATCCAGGTCAAGCCCGTCAACACCAGCGGCCAGCCGCGGACGAAAGAACTGCTTGAAAAAGAGGCTTGGAACCAGATGCGGAATTGTTACGACCCGGAAATCCCGGTCAATATCGTGGACTTGGGATTGATTTACGGCTGCGACCTCACCCCGATTGGCGACGGCCACAGCTACAAGGCGGACGTGAAGATGACGCTGACCGCTCCCGGTTGCGGCATGGGACCGACCCTCGCCCAGGATGTGCAGAACCGGTTGCTGGGCATCGAGGAAATTGGCGAGGCCAACGTGGAACTGGTTTGGGAGCCGCAGTGGAATCAAGGCATGATGACCGAGGCGGCGAAACTACAATTGGGACTGCTTTAAGCGAGGACGTTTATGCCCAAGCTGGTGAAAATTGCGGAGGCCAAGGACATCCCCGCGGGGAGCGCCGCGGCGTTTGACATCGAGGGCGGGCGAGTCGCTGTTTTCAACGTGGCCGGGAATTTTTGCGCGGTTGACGACACGTGCCCGCATGCCGGCGCCTCGCTTTGCGAGGGGGCGGTGGACGGCGGACGGGTGATCTGCCCGTGGCACGACGCGGCGTTTGACCTGCGCTCCGGCGCGCCGCTGAACGATGTGACCGACCAGGGCGTCCGCGCCTATCGTGTGGTGGTGGAAGGAGCCGACCTTAAAGTGGAGATTTGAAGTGACTGGTGACGCGCTTAATTGGGACGCCATCCGGGCGGATTTTCCGATTCTGGACCAGAAGGTTCACGGGCACCCGCTCGTTTATCTCGACAATGCGGCCTCGAGCCAGAAGCCGCGCGCGGTGATTGACGCGCTCAGTCGCTACTACGAACGGGACAACGCGAACGTCCATCGTGGCATTCACGAGTTGAGCAACCGCGCCACCACGGCGTTTGAAAATGCCCGCGCGCGCGCGGCAAAATTCATCAACGCCCGTAGCGCGGACGAGATCGTTTACACACGCGGCACCACTGAGGGGATCAACCTCGTGGCCAACTCATGGGGCGGGCAGAATCTCAAGCCGGGTGACGTGATCCTGCTCACAGAGATGGAGCACCACAGCAACATCGTGCCCTGGCAATTGGTCGCGCAACGCACTGGAGCGCGGGTTGCTTATGTGCCCGTGACCGGGGACGAGGGTTTGCTCGATCTCAGCACAATCGACGAGTTGTTAACCCCGGCGGTGAAGATGTTCTCGCTGGTCCATATTTCCAACTCGCTGGGGACGATCAACCCGGTGGCCGAACTTTGCGCGCTCGCGCGCAAGCGCGGGATCGTCACGCTGGTCGATGCCGCGCAGAGCGCGGGGCATTGCCCGGTGGATGTGCAGGAGATTGGCTGCGATTTCCTGGCCTTCTCGGGGCACAAGATTTGCGGTCCAACGGGGATCGGTATCCTATACGGGCGCGAGGAAATTCTGAATGCGATGCCGCCTTGGCAGGGCGGGGGCGAGATGATTTTGACGGTCGATTTCCAGAACACAACCTACAAGCCCGCGCCGCACCGGTTCGAGGCGGGCACGCCGGACATCTCAGGTCCGATTGGCCTGCACGCGGCGATGGATTATCTCGACGCGATTGGCCGCGACCGGATTTTCCAGCACGACCAGGAGCTGGCGCATTACACTTACGAGCGGCTGGCCGCGCTGGAGGGCGTGCGGTTGTTCGGTCCGCGCAAAAATCGCGGCGGTTTGGTGAGCTTTTTGTTGAAAGATGTCCACGCGCACGACGTGGTGACCGTGGCGGACCAATGGGGCGTGGCGTTGCGCGGCGGACATCACTGCACGCAACCGTTGATGAAGAAACTCGGGGTGGAATCCACCGCGCGCGCGAGCTATTATTTTTACAACACCCGCGCCGAGGTGGACCGGTTCATCGAGGTTGTGCGGGAGATTCAGAAGTTCTTTGCAGCGTGACGGGTGATTTACCTGGACGGCGCGGGGCAAGATCGAAAATTCATGAACGCGACAATTTTTTCCGTCAGCGGTGATTCAACCATGCAGGAGGTGCTCGCGGCGTATCCGGGGGCGCGCCGGGCGTTGTTCCGCCGCTATCACATTGGGGGATGCTCCAGTTGCGGGTTTCAACCGGACGAGACGCTCGCTCAAGTATGCGCCCGGAACGGCGGGCTGAGCGTGGACGAGGTGATCGCGCAGATCCAAACCGGTTACGAGCAGGACCGGCAGATGGAGATTTCGCCCCGTGAGGTCGCCGACCGCCGGGCGCGTGGCGAGACGGTGCGGTTGCTGGACATCCGCACGCGCGAGGAATGGGACGCGACCCGTATCGAGGGCACCGAATTCGTGAACCAGGAACTGGTGCAGACGCTGATGGGCAAATCGCCTCGCGAGGCGTTGCTCGTCTTTTACGATCACGACGGCAAAGCGAGCCTGGACGCGGCGGCATACTTCGTCGGGCATGGTTTCACGAACGCGAAGTACCTGCGTGGCGGCATTGACGCGTGGTCGCAGGAGGTTGATTCGAGGATTCCACGCTACCGATTGGAAGCGGCGTGAGGCGCGAATTCCGGAACCAGGAATACACCATTATGAGCGACGAATTTCAAAAGCGGGTCGAGGAGGCGATGCGGAACCCGAAGCACATGGGAGAGTTGCCCGGCGCTGACGCCATCGGCACGGTGGGGAATGCTGATTGCGGCGACATGCTGCGCGTCTGGGTGAAATACAAGGACGAGAACGGCCGAAAGGTCATCGACCAGGCCAGCTTTCAATCGTTCGGGTGCGAGACGGCCATTGCCGCCGCCAGTCTGGCGATGGAATTGATCAAGGGCAAAACGCCCGAGGAAGCGATGTCGATGTCCGGGCAGGAATTGGCCGCCGACCTCGGCCCGTTGCCGCCGACCAAAGTGCATTGCACTTCCCTGGTGGAGGGCGCCCTTCGCTCTGCATTGAGCGCGCCGGATCAGAAACCGTCAGCCCCAGTCCCCGCACCGGTTGCGGCCCAGCCAGCCACCTTGTCGGACGCGTTTGCCCGCCCGGCCCAGAAGTCTGGCGGGGTGAAGGTGGTATTGCTGCCGAATCAATAACTGTTCCACCCGGGTTATCGGTCGATTCTGTTTCGACAGGCCGTTGCACGGATTTTCCGGTTATGCAACAGTTGCGGGATTGTCGATGAAAAGGCTGCTCGTCGTTTCCTTTCTTTTGAACGTCGGTTTGGCGCTCTGCGTCGTTTGCCTGTGGCAAAAGCTGACTCAAGCGCGATTGGTGACCGCTTCCACAACCAAGGACAAGACACCGGCGGCCCAAACGCCTCCGGCGCGTTTGCTGGCGGCAAGCAAGCCGGGCCATTCCGGAACCAACACTTTTCATTGGGCCTCGGTGGAATCCGGGGACTACCGCGTTTACATTGCCAATTTGCGCCAGATCGGCTGCCCGGATGCGACCGTTCGGGACATCATCGTCGCGGATGTGACCCAGCTCTACGCGGAGAAGGAATCTGTGTTACGGGCCGGATTGCCGCGCTTCGAGTTTTGGAAAAGCGAGTCGCCGGAGGCGCGGACGGCCGCCACTGGGGAGGTGCGACAGCAATTGCGCGCGCTGGCCGCCGACAAGCGGCGAGTTTTGGAGTTGTTGCTGGGGCCGGGGGCAGCGGACGCGGTCGGGACGGGCACTGGTGAGGAATTGGATTTGGATCCCCGCATGGATCATTTGCCGGTTTCCCGGCAGCGGGAAATAAGGTCGTTGGAATATCAATTTCGCGGCGCGGTGGCTGAGGCCTTGGAGGCGTCCGCCTATGGTGGCGACGAGACAGAGGATCCGTTCGCAAAAATTCGGCGGTTGCGGAAGGAGAAAGACGAGGCAATGGCGGGCTTGTTGACTCCGGCCGAGAAAGAGGAATACGACTTGCGAGTCTCCGCGACGGCCGAGGCCATGCGCCGTCAACTGGCTGGATTTTCGCCCACCGAGGAGGAATTTAGAACGATCCTCCGATTGCGCAAACCTGTGGAGAACGAGTTTGCCATGGAGTTTACCTTGTTCGACACCGAGCGGGCCAAGCAAGAGCGGGAGGCCACCGGGCAAATGGAGGCGCGGATCAAGCAAGCTTTGGGCGAGCAGCGGTTCGCGGAGTACCAGCGCGCGTTGCAAAAGGGGGAGGGCGGGGAACACTAAGCCGCGACAAAGATCACGCCATTTTTAGAACCATTCTCCAAAATTATTTCCACGCGGCAGAACCGAAGACGGCTCGCCAGGAGGCTCGTCCCACCCGCAACGGGCAATCCACGCCGTGGAAAATACTTTCCATGATCAGGCGAAGAGACTGGCGTTTCGAATCGCGTGGAAACTGTCTTCGATGAGCAGAGCGAGATTTTTGCCGGGCGGTGCTGCCGCGGAAATTACTCTCAAAACTCACTATAACTCGCCAAAAAAACTGGCGCCGAATTGAAAATCCGGCGCCAGCGCGAAACCAAATTACCTTCGATTTACTTCGCCGTCGCAAGGAACTCCACGAGGTCGCGCAGCTCGAATTTGGTCAGGATGCTGGCCATGGCCTCTGGCATTGGAGAAAGCCCGCGGTCGCGCTTGGTTATGTCGCTCTTCTTGATCGTGACCACGCCGTCTTCGGGTGAGTTAATGACGATCTGCTGGTCGTTCTCGCTTTTCACCGTGCCGGCGTAGGCGGGGCCGCCTTTGGTGGTGACGAGCACCGACTCAAACCCGGCCGCGATCTTCAAATTCGGGAAAACAACCGACTCCAAGATATACTCGCGATTTTGGCGCGTGCCGATTCCCGCGAGATTTGGGCCAACCTCGCCGCCCTCGGCCCCAATTTTATGGCAGCGCACGCAAGCGACATCGGCGCGCTCGAAGAAGATCTTTTTGCCATTCTCGGCGTTGCCGCCAGTGAGGCAATCGAGGTAAGGAGCCAAGGCGTTGTCTTTTGCGTTATGCGCGGCGTAGTCGGCCAATTTTTGCTGTAGCGCGGCTTGTTTCCGTTTTCCCGCCGCGTCCAGGACGTCGAGCTTTAATCCCGCGGGCACCTCATTGGCCGCCAGTTTATCCACCCAGGCGGAAAGGAGGCTGTCCGCAGCCGGGTCGTTCAAAGTGCCCAGGGTTGCAAACGCGTTTTGTTTTTCGGCAAGCGAGCCGTTCACCAGCGCGCCGTTCAACTTCTCCAACGCGCCGCCGGATTTCACCCGGGCGCTGAGCCGGACGGCTTCGCGGCGGACGTTTTCGCTGTCGTCCTTCGAGACCACGTCCAGCAGGCTCGCCAATTGGGCGTCGTTCAGACTGGCCAGCGAGCGGAGCGCGGCCACCCGCGCGCTGTTGTTCGCCGAGGTGTTGCGCGCGAGATCGCGCAGAGCGGGAATTGCCTCGCTAATCTGCAGTTGCTCGGCTGCCTTCGCGGCGGCGGCGCGGACGATGTCGGGCGCCCCCGCGATGAGGTCGGGCAGGATGGGACGGACCGCATCCGCCGGAACCTTCGAGTCACGGGTGGAGGCAATCGGCCTCCAGAGGCCGGTCACGCGGTCGCGGCCCGAGGCCTTGGGCCAATCCGCCAGCGCGTTCAACGCCTCGACGCGCATGTTCGCGGGCATGTCGCCACGCGTCGCGTAATGGGCGAGGGCCTTGGCGGAATCAGCCGTGTTGTACCGGAAATTCGCGCTGATGGTCCGGCGCGTGAGCCATTCCTCTTTCGTGGGTTGCTCCAAGATGGCGGCCAGTTCCGGCACGGCGCCGCTGATGGGCGTGTCATTGATCGCGCGCGCCGCTTCCAGCACGATGGCCGGCTGCGCGTCGTTGAGGAATCCAGCGATCTCGCCCCGCTCCAGCCGCCGCATCGCAAGCAAAACGCCCATGCGAACGGCGGGGGAAGTGTCTTTCGCCGCCGCGAGCAACGCATCCGCGTCATTCGCGCCGATCAAGGCCATTACCCCCGCGTGGCGCAGAACGCGGTCGCTGTCGCCGTTTTGCCGAAGGAATTCGACGATGGCGGGAAATGACTCACGACGACCGAGTTTGCCCAAACCCTGGGCCGCGAAGAAGCGGACGCGCGGGCTCTGGTCCGCAAGCAACTTGATTAAGCCATCGTAAGCCGCGAGCGCGTGGTGATCGCCCAGAACTTTTGCGGCTTGAGCGCGGACCTCCGCATCACGGTCGGTCAAGAGCGGGAGCACAGGCTCCAAAACGGCGGTGACGCCATCCTTGGTCCCAGGCGTCTTGATCTTGGCGCTGATCTGGCCGAG